>NZ_JBVJHR010000004.1:170438-380668 GCF_055586705.1 Sphaerisporangium sp. NPDC049457
GGGGGCGGGTGGGGCTTCGGGACACCGAGGCCCCAGAGAGGGCACCCTTCGTGGTGAGCGCGAGCGTGTGGGACGCCTTCATCGACGGCGCCAAGAAAGGCGAGTTCGACTTCTGACATCCACCCCCGCAAGCACATCCCCCAACACCTGTCAGAGAGGCGACGAGGACATGGAGTTGAGTGAGGAGCTCCAGACAGCGGCGTGGCGAAAGGCCGCCAAGAGCGGCCCCAACCAGGGCGACTGCCTGGAGGTGGCGCCGCTGTCCGGGGGGCGGGTGGGGCTTCGGGACACCGAGGCCCCAGAGAGGGCACCCTTCGTGGTGAGCGCGAGCGTGTGGGACGCCTTCATCGACGGCGCCAAGAAGGGCGAGTTCGACTTCTAGCCAGACCGGCGCCGGCGTCATCGAGGCTGGATGCGGAGTTGGCGCGCTGCGATGAGACGATGGTCGAATGTGACTTTCTGTACCGATATGGGTACGTTGAGCGACGACCATAGAGGCTGTGGAGCTGGTTCGTCAACTGGCTCGGCATCGTGACGCCGACTTACGTCGGCCTTCCTCAGCAAGGGGGCGGCCCAAGCGGCGATGGCGGCCGTTGATGGGTTAGGCAGCAGGTCAGGGCGGGAGGCTGCTTCGATCGCAGTCCTCCCGCCCCTCCATCATCAAGTGTGCCGGGCCCCCAAGGGGTACCGCTCTGCCGCGCGCGCCACGGTTCAACTCCGATCAACATCGATCGGTACCATGGCCTTCTCTCGGCGAGGAGGAGCCATGACTGAGACCGCCGGACGGCCCTCGCCCACCCCGCTGCCGTACGAGCGCCGCGCCCAGGTGATCGAACTGCTGCGCCGGCGCGGCGTCGTGCGCGCCAACGACCTCGCCGCCGAGCTGGACGTCTCGGTCATCACCATCCGCCGGGACATCGCGCTGCTGGCCTCCCGCGGGCTCGTCCGCCGGGTCCGCGGCGGAGCCGTCCTGTCCGACGGGGCGCCGGACGGCGGGTACGAACCGGAGCGGCGGGCGGTCGCGGACGCCGCCGGCGTGGCCAGCGCGGTCGCCACGGCCGGGCGGCAGGTCACCGTCGGCGTGGTGGTGCCGTCGCTGACCTACTACTACCCGGACGTGATCCGCGGCGTGCGCGAGGCGGCCGCGCCCTCGTCCGCCCGGGTCGTGCTGCGGGCAGCCACCTACCAGGCCGAGGACGAGCGGCGGCAGCTGTCCTGGCTGGTGGAGTCCATGGATGTGGACGGCCTGCTGGTGGCGCCGACCACCACCGGCGAGGAGGGCGAGGCGCTGGTGCGGTGGCTGCGGTCGGCCGAACCGCCGGTGGTGCTGCTGGAGCGCGCCGCGACGGCGGGGCCCTACCGCGAGGCGATGGAGTCGGTGGTCAGCGACCACGCGCTCGGCGCCGCCATGGCGGTACGGCACCTCGCCACGCTGGGCCACCGCCGGGTCGGCGTGCTCACCTCGGCGCAGAGCCCGACCACCGCGCACGTGCGGCGCGGCTGGCGGCAGGCGTGCGAAGAACTCGGACTCGCGCTGGACGGCACCCCGGACGTGAGCCCGGCCGGCCACGGCGAGGCCACGAAGGCGGCCGTGCTCGACGGTGTGCTCGACGCGTGCCTGGCCTCGGGGACGACCGCCATGCTCGTCCACTCCGATCCTGAGGCGATGTCGCTGGTGGAGCGCTGCCAGGTGCGCGGCGTCCGGGTGCCCGGCGATCTCAGCCTGGTCGCCTATGACGACGAGGTGGCCGAGCTGTGCGATCCGCCGCTGACCGCGGTCCGCCCGCCGAAGGCGGCCGTCGGCCGGGCGGCCTTCGAACTGCTCGCGGCGCGCCTGGCCGACCAGGACGCGCAGCGCCCGGCCCACCGGGTGGTCATCGCCCCTCGCCTGATCGTGCGCTCGTCCTCCACGCCGCCCCGCTGACCATCGGCCTTACCTCCTTGGCGGGGTGCCGGACACGGCAGCGATGGTGTCGATGACGTCGGTCGTTCCGTCGGGCCAGTTCACCCGGGCGGACGCCGGGTCGTCCCACGAGACGGACGGCCACCCGGCCGGCTCGCCGTGTCCCAGGTAGACCAGCGCCTGGTACCACTCGTCCGGCCGCGCGGCCGACGGCGTGGCGCACCACGGCACGAGCGTCCAGGGGGCGAGCGGGGAGGAGTCTTCGGCCGAGAGGACGCCGGACGCCGCCAGGCCCGGCCCGGCGAGCAGGCGCGAGCACAACACGCCGCCGCCCGCCGCAGACGTCCCTTCGTGGTAGGGCTTCGGCGCGGGTAGTGGCCAGCCGCCTACGCGCAGCGGGCCCTGCCAGTCCGTCCCGCCGGGGACCGACAGCCGTACCAGGCGCGCCTCCCAGGGGCCGCGCACCACCGAGATCACCTCGATCCACGGTCCGAGGCGCACGGGCCCCGGACGTCCGTGCCCGTGGTCCACGCTCCCGGTCTCAGGGGTGACCCAGTGGGCCTGCCAGCGTGACGCTCCGACCAGCGTCCCGGACGGGAGGCGACCGGCGGACAGCGTGTCGAAGCCCGTACGGTGGCTCGCCTCCCCGTCCGCGTCGAGGAGCACGACCGACTGGTCGAGCGGACCGGCCGCGTGCTCTCCGGCCAGGATCGGCGCGGTGGCGGTCGAGTACCCCAGACGCGCGTACAGCGGAGAGTCGGTCAGGTGCGATCCGGGGAAGGAGTGGTCGGTGCCGTGGTTGACCACGCGCACCACGCCGTCGGCGCGGGTCCCGCTGACCAGCCATCCAGGCGCGGAGACCATGAGATGGAAGTCGCCGGACTCCACCGGCAGCGGCTCCTCGACGGCCGTCCACACCGGGTGGTCCTCGGGCAGGGCGAGGCCGAACAGCCCTTTCGCGGCCCAGTACGGGGAACCGGGCCCGGAGTAGGACTGGGCGATCGGCCGCCACGGCCGGTGCCAGCCGAGGGTCAGCAAGCCGTCCTCGTCGGGCGCCCCCCGGTCGGCGAAGTGCCGGGCCATGCCGGAGGCCGCGCGGCGCAGCAGCCCAGGTGCGGGCGACGTCAGCCCGGCGCGCGCGCCGGTCCAGAACTGGGCGGCGGCGGCGAACCGGTAGGTGAGGCTGCGTCCCTGGATCAGCGGCGAGCCGTCGGCGCCGACGAGGTGGAGCGCGTCGTGCAGGTACCGTTCCAGCCGGCGCAGGTACACCGGCCGCCGGGAGTCGGCCCGCGGGTCGCCCGCCGCCATCTCGGTCCACAGCAGTGGGTAGAACTGCAGCGCCCACCCGGCGTAGTGGTCGTAGGAGCGTTCGGCGCCGTCGGCGTACCAGCCGTTCTCCCGCGCGAAGCCGTCGGACAGTTCGAGCCCCGCGTCGATGTCCCGTGGCGAGACGGGGCCGCCGACCGAGGCCAGGAACTGCTCCACGACGATCTGGAACCAGACCCAGTTGATCGGCGGGTACTCCCCGCCGATCGCCGGCGCGAGGTAGCCGACGGCCTGTTCGCGCACGACCGGGCTCAGGCGGTCCCACAGCCACGGCCTGGTCAGGTGGAGCACCATGGCGATGGACGCCGCCTCCACCTTGGCCTGGCCGTGCTCCTCCAGCCGCACCCAGCGTTCGGGCGAGCGGGGATCGGTGCCCGCGGCGAGCCCTTCCGCGTACCACTCCATCAGGCCCAGCGGGTCGCGCCCGTCTTCGCCGGCCACCCGGAAACCGGCGGCCAGGAAGGTGCGCGCGAAGCCTTCCAGCCCGTCGACGTCGGCTCCGTAGCCGCCCGGCGGGCCGGGGAAGGAGATGCGCGCGTGGGCGGGGGACGCGTACCGCCGCGCCGACAGCAGAAGGTGGTCGGCGAGCGCCGCCCAGTGGTTCCTCGTCCATCCGGTGAAGGGCGACAGCTCACGGTCGTCGAGCTCCGGCCACATGCTCATGGACCCTCCAGGGCGCCGGTCACGCACAGATCGATCAGGAATGATCAGAAAGTTACGACTTCTTGTACTTAACACACCGTTGACATGAAAGTAATGACCGGACATGATCGGCGCACTGGTAAGCGCTTACCCGCCGCCGAAGGGATCGCGCGTGACGCACCCACGACGCCCGCAGGCCCTGCTGGTCATGGACCCCGCGCACTTCCGCGTCCAGTTCCACGAGCCGCAGCTACGGCGGCTGCGCGACCTGGTCGAACTCGGCGAGCCCGCCACGACCGCCGACCTGGACGCGGCCCGCGTGCGGCGCCGGCTGCGCGAGGTCGAGGTGCTGGTGACCTCGTGGGGCTGCCCGCCGCTGACGACCGCGCGGCTCGCCGACGCCCCACGGCTGCGGGCGGTGTTCCACTGCGCGGGCACGGTACGCCCGTTCGTCACCGACGAGGTGTGGCGCCGCGGCATCCTGGTGACCAACGCCGCCCACGAGAACGCCGTCCCGGTGGCAGAGTTCACCCTCGCCGCCGTCATCTTCGCCGGCAAGAAGGCGCCGTTCCTCGCCCAGGACGCGCGCCGGCACCGCGACGACTGGTCCTACGTGGCCCACCGCGGCGAGCTGTCCAACCGCGGGCGCACCGTCGGCGTCGTCGGCTTCTCCCGGGTGGGGCGCCGCGTCGTGGAGCGGCTCCGCGACCTGGAGCTCGACATCCTGGTCGCCGACCCGTACGCCGCGCCCGCCGAGGTGCGGGCGTCCGGCGCCCGGCCGGTGGAGCTGACCGAACTGCTGCGCGGCTGCGACGTGCTCACGCTGCACGTCCCCGCGCTGCCGTCCACCCGCCACCTCATCGGCGCCCGCGAGCTGGCGCTGCTGCGCGACGGAGCGACCGTGATCAACACCGCCCGCGGCGCCGTCCTGGACACCGCCGCCCTGGAACGCGAGTGCGCGGCGGGCCGGCTGGACGCGATCCTCGACGTCACCGAGCCGGAGCCGCTGCCGGCCGGCTCGGTGCTGTACGACCTGCCCAACGTCATGATCACTCCGCACGTCGCCGGGTCGCTCGGAGCCGAGACCCGGCGGATGAGCGAGGCCGCGCTCGACGAGCTCGACCGCTATCTGACCGGACGTCCGCCCCGCGCCGCCGTGACCCCCGCCGAATTCGTCACAGGCGCCTGAGCCCCGCACGGCCCGACCGAGAGGAGACCGGAACGATGAGCACAACGAACATCCCAGCAGGCCCCGGCATGCGACGCCGCCTCGCGGGGTGCCTGGCGGCAGCGGCCGCCGTCTCCCTCGTACTGACAGCGTGCGGCTCGGGCGACCGCTCCGGCGACGCCGACGCCGGCGGCGGTGGCGGTGGCGGGCCGGTCACCCTGACCGTCGCGGCGTGGAGCCTCGCGAAGACGCCCGAGTTCGGCGCGCTCTTCGACGCGTTCGAGAAGGCCAACCCCGGCATCACCGTCAAGCCGGTGGACATCGCCACCGACGACTATCCCGCGAAGGTCACCACCATGCTCGCCGGCGGCGACAGGACCGACGTGATCACGATGAAGACCCTCACGGACTACTCGCGCCACGCCGGCCGGGGGCAGCTCCTCGACATCACCGACCTGGTCAAGTCGGCCGGCGCCGGCGGCGGCGAACTCGCGGGCCTCGCGGCCTACGACCTGCGCGGCTCCTACTTCGCCATGCCGTACCGCCAGGACTTCTGGCTGCTCTACTACAACAAGAAGTACTTCGACGAGGCCGGCCTGCCGCATCCCGACGGGCTGACCTGGGACGAGTACGCCACGATCGCGCGGCGGCTGACGAAGGGCGAGGGGGCCGCGAAGGTCTACGGCGCCTACCACCACACCTGGCGGTCCGTCGTCCAGGCCATCGCCGCCGCGCAGACCGGCGGCGACCAGCTCGGCGGCGACTACGGGTTCCTCACCGACCAGTACAACCTGACGCTGGGGCTGCAGAAGGCGGGCGCGACGCTCGACTTCGGGACCGCCACCTCCCAGCACTCCGACTACCGCGTCATGTTCGAGACCGGCAAGGCCGCGATGATGCCCATGGGCACCTGGTACATCTCCGGCATCCTGGCGGCGAAGAAGAAGGGCGCCTCCGACGTCGACTGGGGCATCGCGCCGATGCCGCAACGCCCCGGAGCCGACGGGGTCACCACGTTCGGCGCGCCCACCGCCTTCGCCGTCAACAAGAGGGCGGCGCACGCCGAGGCCGCCAGGAAGTTCGTGGCCTTCGCCGCGAGCAAGGCGGGCGCCGAGGCCATCACCAAGATCGGCGTCGTGCCGGCGCTGAAGTCCCCGGAGATCACCGAGGCGTACTTCTCGCTCGACGGCATGCCCTCCGACGAGCTGTCCAAGAAGGCGTTCACCCCGGACAAGGTCGTCCTAGAGATGCCGGTCAGCGACAAGAGCTCCGATGTCGACACCATCCTCGGCGAGGAGCACGAGCTCATCATGGTCGGCGACAAGTCGGTCGCCGAGGGCGTGCGCACAATGAACGACCGTGTCAAGACCGAAGTCCTGAACTAGTGCGCCGTCAACACCGGGCTCGGCGGGAGGTGTGAAGGGGGGCCATGATCGATGCAACGACGCGGGCCGCGCCTGTGGCGCCGCATGAGCCGCCCGTGTCCGCGCGGGCCGGGCGGCGGGCCTGGCGGGACACGCTGATCGGGTGGAGTTTCATCCTGCCGAACTTCGCCGGCTTCGCCGTGTTCACGCTGGTGCCGGTGCTGGCGGCGATCGTGCTGGCCTTCATGGACTGGGACTTCTACGGCGACCCCGAGTGGGTGGGGCTCGCGAACTTCCGCCGGCTGCTCCGCGACGAGAACGTGCGCGTCGCCCTGGTCAACACCCTTTACTACGCCGCCGGCCACATCCCGCTGACGCTGGTCGCGGCGCTCGGTCTGGCGCTCGCGCTCAACGGCAGGCTCCGCGGCGCCCGGTTCTTCCGCACCGCGGCGTTCCTGCCCTACATCACCTCGCTGGTCGCCGTCGCCGCCGTGTGGACCATGCTGTTCAACCCGGCGGCGGGACCGGTGAACCAGGCGCTCCAGGCGCTGGGGGTCGCGGACCCTCCTCGATGGATCGCCGGTACGAGCTGGGCGATGCCGGCCGTGATCATCACCAGCGTGTGGCGGGACATGGGGTACTACATGGTGCTCTACCTGGCCGGACTGCAGACGATCCCGGCCGAGTACCACGAGGCCGCCAAGGTCGACGGGGGGAACGCCTGGCAGCGCTTCTGGAGCATCACCCTGCCCTGCCTGCGGCCCACGACGTTCCTGGTCCTGGTCATGCTGACGATCCAGAGCTTCAAGGTGCTCGACCTCATCGTGGTGATGACCGACGGCGGGCCGGGCCGCAGCACGCTGGTGCTGTCGCAGCTGGTGTACCGGGAGGGCATCGTCGAGGGCCGTTTCGGCTACTCCTCGGCGATCGCGCTGGTGCTCTTCGCGATCGTCCTCACCGTCACCGTGGCCCAGTTCCGGTTCAACGAGCGGAGGCGACTTCGATGACCACGACGCACGACGTCCCTCCGGCGACGGCCGCCCCGCGCCCGCCCGAGTCGCGCTCCGCCCGGGCCGGCGGACGCGGCCCGCTGCGCACGGTGCTGGCCTACGCGTCCCTCACCGCCGTGACGCTGCTGATCCTCGTGCCGTTCGGCTGGATGGTGTCGGCGTCGCTGAAGCGCGACAACGAGGTCTTCAGCATCCCGATCGAGTGGATCCCAAGGGAACTGCGCTGGTCGAACTTCGCCGACATCTGGGAGCGCATCCCGATGCTGACCTACCTCGGCAACTCGGCCCTGCTGTCGGTCGCCGTCACCGTGCTGCAGGTGCTGACCGGCAGCTTCGCCGCCTATGGGTTCGCCAAGGTGCGCTTCCCGGGCCGCGACGTGCTCTTCGTCGCCTACATCGCCACCATCGCCGTGCCGTGGCAGGCGTACATGGTGCCGCAGTACATCATGATGCGAAGCGCCGAGCTGACCGACACCTACTGGTCGATCATCCTGCTCCAGGCGTTCGGCGCGTTCGGCGTCTTCCTGATGCGCCAGTACTACATGTCGATCCCCGACGACCTGTGCGAGGCGGCGCGCATCGACGGGCTGAGCGAGTACGGCATCTACCTGCGCATCATGCTGCCGCTGTCCAAACCCGCGCTCGCCAGTCTGGCCCTGCTGACGCTCGTCACCACCTGGAACGACTACATGGGGCCGTTCATCTATCTGACGAGCAACGAGCTGTGGACGGTGCAGCTCGGCCTGCGCTCGTTCATCGGCCAGTACGACGTCGAGTACGCGATGATCATGACGGGGGCGATGCTGTCGGTGCTGCCCATCCTGGTGATCTTCCTGTTCGGGCAGCGGTACTTCATCCGCGGCATCGCCACGAGCGGCCTGAAGGGGTGAGCGCGATGCTGAGACTGCTCCGGCCGGCCGAGCAGGCCACGTACGAGAAGGTGTTCGCCGCCGTGTACGCCGGGCTGGTGACCAACGTCCTGGTGGCCGTCGCCTGCGCGCCGCTGCTCGCCGCGCTCGCGGTCGTGCGCGATCCCCTGGCGTCCTGGCCGTTCTTCGCGGTCCTGTCGCTGATGTGCGCGCCCGCGCTGGCCGGGGCGTTCGGCTGTTTCGCCGCGCTCGGCGAGGGGCCGGCGGAGGTCTTCGGCACGTTCTGGCGCGCCTACCGCCGGAGCGCCGCCCGTGCGCTGGCCGCCTGGGCGGCCGGGCTCGCGGCCGCCGGCGTGCTGGCCGTGGACGCCGTCGCAGTGGGGCGGACGGCGTGGGGGCCGGTACTCGCGCCGTTCTTCGTGACCGCCGCCGTCCTGGTCGCTGCCGTCGTCGCCGCCGTGCTCGTGCTGGCCGCCGAGCCTTCGACCGGCCGGTTCGCCCGTCCGCGCGACGCCGTCCGGCCGTGCCTGTACCTGGTGGCCCGGCGCTGGTACCTCGCGGC
This sequence comes from Sphaerisporangium sp. NPDC049457, assembly GCF_055586705.1. Lineage (NCBI taxonomy): Bacteria > Bacillati > Actinomycetota > Actinomycetes > Streptosporangiales > Streptosporangiaceae > Sphaerisporangium > Sphaerisporangium sp. NPDC049457. Next base: position 179,283 of record NZ_JBVJHR010000004.1, read on the forward strand.
CCCCGCCGTCGGTGCCCTCGCCCTGGCGGCGATCGCCGTCCTGGTGAAGCCGGTGGCGGGCGCCCTCGTGCTGTGCTCTCCCCTGCTGTACGCCGGGTGGGCCACCATGCGGTACGTCGTCGCCCCCCTGCTGCCCGCCGACCGGGCGGCGGCCTGATGGTCGGCGGCCTGCGGCTGACCGCGGGGGTGTGCAGTGTCACCTACCGGGCGCTCACGGCCGACCGCGTCATCGCGCTCGCGGCGCGGGCCGGGCTCGACCACATCGAGTGGGGCCAGGACGCCCACATCCCGCTCGGCGACGAGGCCGAGGCGCGCCGGGTGGCCGAGTCGACCAGGGCCGCCGGCCTGTCGGTGTCGTCTCTGGGGTCGTACTACAAGGCGGGCGCCATCGCCGATCCGGGCGAGGACCGTCGCGTGTGGCGGGCGGTGCTGGCCGCCGCCCGCGCGCTGGGCGCGCCACGTGTCCGGGTGTGGGCGGGCGACCGGGGGTCGGCGGAGGCGAGCCCGGACGGCCGCCGCAGGACGCTGGACGCCCTGAAGCGCTGCGTCGAGACCGCCGGTGACATCACCGTCGCCACCGAGTACCACTCCGGCACCCTCACCGACGACTCCCGTTCGGCCCGCTCGATGCTCGACGAGGTTCCGGGGCTGCGCACGTACTGGCAGCCGCCCAACGGGATGCCCGACGAGGAGGCCTTGGCGGGGCTGCGCGCCGTGCTGGACCGCGTGGACGCGGTGCACGTCTTCAGCTGGTGGCCGACGCCCCGCGAGCGGTGGCCGCTCGACCATCGGGCGGCGCTTTGGCACGAGGTGGCGCGGCTGCTCGCCTCGACGGGCAGGCGCGTGTCCGCCTCGATCGAGTTCGTCCCCGGCGACGACCCCGGGCTGCTGGCGGCGGAGGCGACGAGCCTGCGCCGCTTCCTCGCGGCGGGCACCAGCCGACAGGGCGCGTGAGACACGGCGGGGACGCGTAGGGCGGCGGGTCAGGGCGCCGCCCTACGCGTGTCTCTTCGCCGGCGCCGCGCGGCCGGAAGCCGGGCGGGATCGGCTCCCTATCTTTGGGGAGCTCGGGGTCTTCAGGCGCCCGCGGCTTTGTTAGCGCTAACAATCAGTCGGGCGGACCGGCCTTGGCGCGGTCGCGTCTCCTCGGGGTCGCCGAGCGGCTCCGTGCCGCGGTGCGGTCAGTGTTAGCGCTGACATCCGGAACCGTCAAGGCTCCGGCGACCCGTCCACGCAAGATGCCGGAGTGCGCGATGAACGTTTCAGCCGCAGAACGGGTCTGTTAGCGGTAACAACGTCATCGCCCGGCCGACGCCCCCGGCGCTCCGCGGGCGCGGAGCGCAAGGTAAGTTGGCAGGCAGGTGCGCCGGGAAGTCTGGTCGGCTGTCCTTGACCCGATCTCACGAACGGAGCATTCATGCGAGGCGTCGCCCGTCCTGCCGCGCTGTTCACCCGCGCGCTGCCCGAGCTGAGGCGCACCGCCGACATCCTGCGCCGCGAGACGATCGGCGGGGCCCTGCTGCTCGCCGCCGCCGTCGCCGCGCTGATATGGGCCAACTCGCCGTACGCTCCGGCGTACACCGCTCTTCGCGACCTCCGCCTCGGCCCCGCGTCGCTCCACCTGGACCTGACGCTGGCGCAGTGGGCGTCCGACGGCCTGCTGGCGATCTTCTTCTTCGTCGCCGGCCTGGAGCTCAAGCGCGAGTTCGTCGCCGGTGACCTGCGCGACCCGCGGCGGGCCGCGGTCCCCGTGGCCGCCGCGGCCGGCGGCGTCATCGTGCCCGCCCTGCTGTTCACGCTGGTGAACGCCGGAGGGGACGGGCTGCGGGGCTGGGCCGTCCCGACCGCCACCGACATCGCCTTCGCGCTGGCCGTGCTCGCGGTCATCGGCCGGCACCTGCCGCCGGCGTTGCGCACGTTCCTGCTGACCTTGGCGGTCGTCGACGACCTGCTGGCCATCGCGATCATCGCCGTGTTCTACACCGGGCATCTCGCGCCGGTCCCGCTGCTGGCGGCGCTGATCCCGCTGGCGGTGTTCGCCCTGCTCGTCCGGCGAGGAGTGCGGTCCTGGTGGCTGTTGCTGCCGATGGCCGCCGCCACCTGGACGCTCGTGCACGCCTCCGGGGTGCACGCGACCGTGGCCGGAGTGCTCCTGGGGCTGACCGTGCCGGTCCACGGCGGGGAACCCCGCGGCGGACGGGACACCGGGACGGACGACGGATCGGGGGCGGACGGCCAGTTCGCGGCGGACGGCGGGTCGGGACGCGGACCGGGTGACGGCGTCGGGCTCGCCGAGCACTTCGAGCACCGCTGGCGGCCGATCTCGGCCGGGATCGCCGTGCCGGTGTTCTCCTTCCTGTCCGCGGGCGTCGCGATCGCGGGGATCAGCACGGCGCTGACCGACCGTGTGGCGCTCGGCGTCGTCGCGGGCCTGCTGGTGGGCAAACCGCTCGGCGTCATGGCCGCCACCTGGCTGGTGGCGCGCTTCACCAGGGCGCACCTGGACGAGGGGCTGTCATGGGCGGACGTGCTCGGCCTGTCGATCCTCGCGGGCATCGGGTTCACCGTCTCGCTGCTCATCGGCGAACTGGCCTTCGGCCTTGGCAGCGCGCGCTTCGACCACGTCAAGGTGGCGGTGCTCGTCGGTTCGTTCGCGGCGGCCGCGCTCGCCGCGGTCGTCCTGCGGATGCGCAACGGCGTCCACCGGCGGCGACGCGATGTGGCGACGGAGGAAATCACGAGCGAGTAGAGCGCCGTAGAGCGAGTAGCAGGCGCACTCCGCGACGCTTTTCGGTACGCCAGGCGATCTGGAAATCCGCCAGAAAACCGGCATCCGGTTCGTCGCTCAGAGGCTTTCTCCCACGAGGCCGTGCGCGCCGTGTCCTCGTACGGCGAGAGCCGGCTCGGGCACGGCGCACACCGGAACCGGCTCCGGTGCACGTCAGAGCGGGTGCGGGAGTCGTGCGGACGGTCAAGCCGCGACCTGGTCCAGCCGGCCCGGCGTCCCCGGGCCATCTCGACGCGTCGATGAACACGGCGATTACGCTCACCGACCACGGCCACGCGTTCACGTGAGGACAAACAGCGCAGAAAACGCTATAACCAGCGAATGATGCTATATCCGTAAATAGCTTTCCGCCGATCGATCCAGAATCTGATCTTGTCGCCCCCGTACGCCTGGCGCCGTCCCGAATGGGCGGCACGAGCACGGCGGCCGCAAAGCGGCGGCGAAAGCCACGGGCGCAGGACGACTCTGAAACTTTCGGAAATGCGGCGCTCGCGCACCTGCGCATCAGCACGCGCCCTGACGGGTGGCAGGCGCGTCATCAGGCATGCTCACGCCCTATACTTCTGAGGTGGATAACGGTTTGATAGCTGTGCCTGCGGACCGTTGATCTCGATCTCCTCGCACCTTACTGTCCACCTAGACGACAACTTTCGGAAATAAACTCGAAATTTTCGAGAGGCTTTGTATGAAGAGACGCGCGTTGCTCATGCGCACCGACCACGGCAGTGCGGTGCCGGTCCTCGGCCTCACCCTCGCCGCCTGCGGGAACGGCGGCACCGCCGTGCCCGTCCGGCCGGCCCGAGGCCGGCCGCCCGGCCGTTCGTCGTCGGCTCGCCGAGCTTCGCACCGGTCTCGGCCACCCTCGGCACGCGGTCCGGCCACGGCCAGAACGGCCCGCCGGCGCCGCCCGACGCATACGCCCGGTCGAATCGCTTCGACATCCTCTCCGGCGGATTCGGGCAGCACCACCTCGACACGGTGATCGCCGGTCCGTACGACTCCCGGACGCGGTACGGGATCGACATCCCGGGGCCGCCGGCCGCGGTGATGCCTTCCATGGTCCCCATCCTGCTCGTGTATCTGTTCGCCCGTCGCGCCCTCGTACAGGGGCTGATGGGCGTCGGAGGAAAGTGACCCCAATCGTGTCCGTTGAGACAGACCCCGCCGCTCCCATCTGGCAGGACCCCGCTCAGGACGCCGAGACCCGCGTCGAGGCCCTGATCGCGGAGATGACCGTGGAGGAGAAGGTCGCGCAACTTGTCGGCGTCTGGGTCGGCGCCTCCCGCGATGGCGGAGAGGTGGCGCCGCACCAGCACGAGATGGAAGAGGCCGTCGACCTGGACGGCCTGCTGCCGAACGGCCTCGGACAGCTGACCCGGCCGTTCGGCACCGCTCCGGTCGACCCGGCGGTCGGCGCGCTGTCGCTGCTGCGCACGCAGCAGCGGATCACCGGCGCCAACCGCTTCGCGATCCCCGCCCTGGCACACGAGGAGTGCCTGGCCGGCTTCGCCACCTGGGGCGCCACCGCCTACCCCGTGCCGCTGTCGTGGGGCGCCACCTTCGATCCCGCGCTGATCCGCGAGATGGCGGCCGCCATCGGCGGCGACCTTCGCTCGGTCGGCGTGCACCAGGGCCTCGCCCCCGTCCTGGACGTGGTGCGCGACGCCCGGTGGGGCCGGGTCGAGGAGACCATCGGCGAGGACCCCTACCTGGTCGGCACCATCGCCACCGCCTACATCCAGGGCCTTGAGTCGGCGGGCGTCATCGCCACGCTCAAGCACTTCGCCGGATACTCCGCGTCTGTGGCCGGACGCAACCACGCCCCGGTGTCGATGGGCCCGCGCGAACGCGCCGACGTGATCCTCACGCCGTTCGAGATGGCCGTGCGCGAGAGCGGCGTGCGCTCGGTCATGCACGCCTACACCGACACCGACGGCATGCCCTCCGTGGCCGACGAGTGGCTGCTGACCACGCTGCTGCGCGACACGTGGGGGTTCGACGGCACGGTGGTCGCCGACTACTTCGGCATCGCCTTCCTCAAGACGCTGCACGGCATGGCGGGCACCTGGGCCGAGGCGGCGGGCGCCGCCCTGGCGGCGGGCGTGGACGTGGAGCTTCCCACCGTCAAGACGTTCGGGCCGCCCCTGATCGAGGCGATCGCCGCCGGACAGGTCCCCGAGGCCCTGATCGACCGGGCACTGCGCCGGGTCCTGGTGCAGAAGGCGCAGATCGGGCTGCTCGACCCCGACTGGAGCCCGGTGCCGTCCGGGCTGACCGGCGCCGACCTGAGCGACCCCGAGGCGCTGCGCGGGACGATCGACCTGGACTCGCCGGCCAACCGGGCCATCGCACGGCGCATCGCCGAGCAGGCCATCGTCCTGCTGCGCAACGACGGGACGCTGCCGCTGCGGCAGCCTGAGAAGATCGCGGTCATCGGCCCCAACGCCGACGACCCGCTGGCCGTCCTCGGCTGCTACTCCTTCCCCCTGCACGTGCTCGTCCACCACCCCGACGTGCCCACCGGCATCGAGCTGCCCACGCTGCGCGCGGCGCTCGCCGCCGAGTTCCCCGGCGCCGAGATCGTCACCGCGCCGGGCGCCACCGTCGACGGACCGGACACCGGCGGCTTCGCCGAGGCGATCGAGCTGGCGCGCGGCGCGGACGTCGTCGTGGCGGCGCTCGGCGACCGGGCCGGCCTGTTCGGGCGGGGCACCAGCGGCGAGGGCTGCGACGCGGAGTCGGCGGCGCTTCCGGGCGTCCAGCAGCAGCTGCTCGACGCCCTGATCGACACCGGGACGCCGGTGGTGACCGCCCTGCTCGCCGGCCGGCCGTACGCGCTGGGCGCGGCGGCGGACGGCTCCGCGGCGATCGTCCAGTCGTTCTTCCCCGGCCAGGAGGGCACCTCGGCGATCGCCGGGGTCATCAGCGGGCGGGTCGGCCCGTCGGGGCGCCTGCCGGTGAGCATCCCGCGGCGGGCGGGCGTGCATCCGTCCACCTACCTGTCGGCGCGGCTCGCGCACGCCAACGAGGTGTCCAACATCGACCCGACGCCGGCCTTCGGCTTCGGCCACGGCCTGTCGTACACGACGTTCGAATGGTCCGGCCTCGAAGGCGACGGCGCGCGGGCCGGCACGGACGGCGAGCTGAGCCTGGCCTTCACCGTGCGCAACACCGGCGACCGCGAGGGCACCGAGATCGTGCAGCTCTACCTGCACGACCCCGTCGCCTCCGTGGTGCAGCCGGTCCAGCGCCTCATCGGGTACGCGCGGGTGCCACTCGGTCCGGGGGAGGCGAGCCGCGTCCACGTCTCGGTGCCCGCCGACCTGGCGTCGTTCACCGGCCGTGCGGGCCGGCGGGTCGTCGAGCCGGGAGAGCTGGAACTGCGGCTGAGCGCGTCGAGCACCGAGCCGCGCCTCACCGCGACGGTCACGCTGACCGGGGCCGTTCGCGAGGTGGACCACACGCGCCGTCTGCATGCAACGTTCACCGTGTCGGGCCCCGGCGCCTGACCGCCGACTGCGGGGCAGGCCGTCGCGACCTCGGTGTCCGTCCACGGGCACCGGGGCACGGCGGCCCCTGCGCACGGAGAGGCGCCGTACTTGCTATGGGAGCGCTCCCAGTTCCCGTAGCTTACGTGTGCATCATCCGTCGCAAAGGAGTTCTTCGTGCGGAAATGGTTATCCGTGGCCTCGCTGGCCATGCTGCTGCCCCTGACGGCCACCTCGGTCGCCGCCGCGGCCGGACCCGCCCACCCGGGCGCCGGCACCTGCGCCGACCGGACACTGCTGTTCTGCGAGGACTTCCAGAACCTGCCCGTCGGCGGCGCGGCCAGCCTCGCCTGGGGGATCGACACCAAGCACGGCGCCCTCACCGTCGAGCGCGGGCACGAGGGCCGTGACGGCCGGGCCGGCCAGAAGGTGCTGCACGTGCGCACCGAGGGGAACGGGCGCGCCTTCCTCAAGGTCGACGACTTCGCCCCGCCGGGCAACAGTTTCTACGGCCGGGTGCGCCTGCGCGTCAAGGCGTTCCCCGTCGCGCCGGACTGGGCGCACTACACCCTCATCGAGACGACCGGCGCCGGCCCCGAGATCGTCCGCCCGCTCGGCGGCCAGTACGTCCCCGAGGTGAACGGCGGCGTCGCGCTCTGGGGCGTGGGCGCGGACGGCGGGCCCACCGGCGACTGGACGAACTGGCGCGAGAGCGCCCCCTCGCAGGCGGGCGTGTGGCAGTGCTTCGAGTGGCGGATGGACGCCGCCGACAACCGCATCACCACCTGGTTCAACGGAGTGCCCCGGCCCGAGCTCGGCGCCTCCACCCACGAGCACGGCGGCAACGACGTCGACTTCGTCTTCCCCCGTTTCGACACCGTCAAGATCGGCTGGCAGCTCTACCAGGGCAACCCCTCCCCGTCCGCCTATGACGTGTGGCTGGACGACATCGCGCTGAGCACGCGGCGCGTCGGCTGCGCCACCTGACCGGCCGCACGCCGCCACGGCCGGCCGGCCGTGGCGGCGTGGGTGGCGCGCACTCTTGTCAGGTATCGCCTGACACGATACGGTCTCGCATGCCGTCAGGAGATGCCTGACACGATGGCGAGAGGACCGGACATGGCCACGATCATCGACCCGACGCCGACGGTGCGCTGCTCCTTCTGCGGCAAGGGCAGGACGGAGGTCGCCAGGATCGTCGCCGGCGCGGGCGTCTTCATCTGCGACGAATGCGTGCGCCTGTGCACCGAGATCATCGAGACGCTCGACGACGTGGAGGAGCCGAGCATCCCGGTGTGGGACACGATGACCGACGAGCAGATTTTGGACCACCTCCCCCGCGTCGCCGCCGTCGGCAAGCAGGCCGAGGAGAACCTCCGCGACTGGGTGCTGCGCCTGCGCGAACGCAAGGTCACCTGGGCGCGCATCGGCGCGGCCCTCGACATGACCCGCCAGTCCGCCTGGGAGCGCTTCTCCGGCGAGGAGTGACCGGCGTGGACGGCCGGGGCGGGTCATATGATCGGCCCCGGAGGTGGCGCATGAAGAAGGCCGAGTGGGACCGGCGCTACGAGGCGAGCGGGTTGCTCTGGACCGCCGAGCCGAACCGCTTCGTGGTCGAGCACCTTTCCGGGCTGAAGCCGGGACGAGGCCTCGACCTCGGAACCGGTGAGGGCCGCAACGCCGTGTGGCTCGCCGAGCGCGGCTGGCGGATGACCGCCGTCGACTTCTCCGCCACCGGCCTGGAGAAGGCCCGGCGGATGGCAGGCGAGCGCGGCGTCGACGTCGAGTGGGTCATGGCCGACCTCGTCGAGTACCGTCCCGAGCCGGGCGGGCACGACCTCGTGCTCATCGCCTACCTGCACCTGCCGCCGGACGACCTGGCCGTCGTGCTGCGCGGCGCCGCCGCCGCGCTGGCGCCCGGCGGGCGCCTGCTGATCGTCGGGCACGACGTCACCAACCTCCAGGACGGCGTGGGCGGTCCGCGCGACGCCGGCGTCCTCTACACGCCCGAGACCCTCACCGCGTCACTCGCGCCGCTGACCGTCGCGCGCGCCGGGCGCGTACGCCGTCCGGTCGCCACCGACACCGGCGTACGCGACGCCATCGACACCCTCGTCATCGCCGATCGCGACGTTCCCGGCGAAGCGACGCGCCCGGGAGCGTGAGACCGGGAGCGTGAGACCGAGGGCATGGCCGCGCGCCGACGTGTGATCCCTGTGACGCGCCGACAGGGACGCGCAACTGGTGCGGTGGCCACGCCGGGTTGGCCGCCGTAAGGGCGGCGCCGGTTCCGCCGTACCCATGACCGGCCGCTTCGGCGCCGGATGACGCATCCACTGGGGCGGCGGACGCCTTTCTGAGTGATCCTCAGCGTTCCTCGATGACCTCGGTGGCCGGGCGGCGGACGCTCGGGCGGTGCTCGGCGACGTAGCCGAGCCTCATGATCATTTGTGGGTGCTCGCCCGAGCACACCTGTTCGCGCAGGAACTCCCGCAGCTGGGGCATCTCCAGCGCCTGGGTGTGGAAGGCGGCGCTGACGCCGTTGGCCGAGGCGTGCAGCAGGACGCGCTGCAGCGCCTGGCCGGCGGCCAGCCAGTCCTCGCGGGCGTCGCCCACCGTGGTCAGCAAGGCCACCAGCCCGGTGGCCCTGGCCTCGGGATGCTCGGTGTCGCCGCCCCACCCGTGGCCGTGGGCGTAGTCCCGCTGCGCGAAGTGCTGCGGGTATGTGCGCCCCGGCGCTCTCGGGTACGCCTCCGCGACCACGCCGTCGCGGCGGGTGCTGCCGGGCGGCCGGCTCCAGCGGATGATCTCCAGGCTGAACAGACGGTGCTGCGACTGCGCCTCCTGAGCCGCGTTGGTGATCGCGCCGAGCACGCGGACGGCGGCCTGCGACCGGACCGGCGTCAGCCGGGCGCCCTCCATGGCCGCCTGCGCGGCCAGCGCCTCGACCAGGGACTCCGGCAGCGGCCGCTCGGTGAACCCTTCCCGGTGCGTGTGGCGCCGCTCGACCTCCCCGTACAGCATGCGGGCGTGCTCGTCGGCCGCCGCGCCGGCCCGCGGCCGGACCCTCGCCAGCAGAGAGGGACGGTCGGGGTCGGGCAGCAGCGCCACCTCGGGCTCGTATCCGAGCGCGTGCAGCGCGACGCGCACGTCCAGCAGGGCCGCGCCGCAGCTGATCATCAGCTGCCGGCCCGCCGGGTCGGCGATCGGCAGGACGCGGTCGGGGTCGGCGCGCAGGCTGATCTCGTCGCCGGCCACGCTGAACGACCACGGCTGGGTGTTGTGCACCGAGGGCGCGTGGATCGCCGCCTCCACCGCGTACCGGATCGCCTCCGCGGTCCCACGGGCCGACGCGCGTGTGTTCATGGCTCTCCCTCCCCTCCTTGCCGGCCCGCCGGTCCTCCGGCGGCCGGGAACGGCAAGCGTTCGCCTCTGTCTTCCAGACTTCCCGTGGCGGAGCCGGGATACCCGGGGCGCTGGTCCCGCGTGCCCGGGACGAAAGACCCGTCCCCGGCGGGCTCGACGACCCGGCCGCGGCGCCTTTTCGGGACCAAGGGCCCAGCAGCGGCCGCGGGCGGCCTCCGCAATCAAGGACTTGCGGCTCTCCACGCCCGGCGGCGACCGGGGTGAACTCAGGGGAGAGGCGCCACGCCGGAGGAGGACACCATGCGGGTGAAGGTCAACGAGGTCATGACCAGGGACGTCGCGTCGGTCAACGGCAGTACGCCGTTCAAGGACATCGCCGAAGTGCTCATCGCCCACGGCGTGAGCGCGGTACCGGTCGTCGACGGGGACGGCCACGTCATCGGCATCGTCTCCGAAGCCGACCTGCTGCTGAAGGAGGAGTTCAAGGAGCAGTACTACCGCGAGGGGTACCAGCCGCCGCTGCGGGCGCGGCTGCGCGACCGCCTCGGTCAGAATCGGGGCACGGCCCGCGAGAAGGCGCGGGGCGAGACGGCCGTCGAGCTGATGACCCACCCGGCCGTGACCATCAGACCCCAGGCGTCGGTGGTGCACGCCATGCGGATGATGAACGAACACGGCGTCAAGCGCCTGCCCGTCGTCGACGAGGACGGCGTCCTGCAGGGCATCGTGAGCCGCGCGGACCTGCTCAAGGTGTTCGTCCGCCCGGACGAGGACATCGCCGGCGAGATCCGCGACGACGTCCTCGTCCGATCGCTGTGGATGGACGCCTCCCGCGTGCGGGTCACGGTGCGGCGGGGCGTCGTCACGCTGGCCGGGGAGATGGACCGGCGCAGCAACGCGCACATCGCCGCCCGCGCCGTCATGCGGGTCAACGGCGTGGTGGACGTGGTCGACGAGCTCGGGTGGGCCGAGGACGACACTCCGACGTGGGAGACGCGATAGGCCGTGGCCGGGCCGGGTAGTTCCGGCACGATGGGTGGGCGCGCCGGAGGAAGCCGGGCGATCGGGCACGACGAAGGAGAAGATCATGTTCGGGCTTGTCACCGTCGCGGTCGACGGTTCCTCCTCCGCTCTGGCGGCGGTCGACTGGGCGGCGGACGACGCGGCCCGCGCGGGAAGCGCGCTGCGCGTCGTGCACGTCCGGGAGCCGTGGGCCACCGAGTATCCCTTCCACCGCGTCGAAGGGTTCGACGAGTCCCTGAACGAGTACTGCGCGGGCGTGCTGGCGAAGGCCGCAGAACGCGCCCGTGAGCGGGCGCCGGGCATCGCCGTCACGACAGAGCTGGTCACCGGCGCGGTCGTGGAGCGACTGCGGCAGGAGTCGGACAAGGCCGACGCCCTGGTGCTCGGCAGCCGCGGCATGGGCGGCTTCACCGGCCTGATCGTCGGATCGGTGGGCGTCGCACTCGCCGGGCACGCCGCCGGGCCCGTCGTGATCGTGCGCGAACCGCCGCAGGAACGGTTCGGCGAGGTCGTCGTCGGGGTCGACGGGTCGCCGCACTCCGAGGCCGCCCTGGAGTACGCCTTCGAGCAGGCTCGGCTGCGCGGGGCGCGCGTGCGGGCGGTGTACGCCTGGTCGGTCCCGATGTTCTCCTCGCTCGCGGCCGCCTACACCGATGTCGTGCAGGAAGTCTTCGAGTCGGGACTGCGGCGGGTCGAGCAGTGGCTCGTCCCGTGGCGCGAGAGGTACCCGGAGGTGCCGCTGGAGGAGTCGGGTGTGAGCGGGCACCCCATTCCGGCCCTGGTCGAGGCGTCGGAGAAGGCCGACCTGCTCGTCGTCGGGTCCCGAGGGCTCGGCGGGTTCAAGGGGGCGGTGCTCGGTTCGGTCGGCCACGGCGCGCTGCACGGCGCCCACTGTCCCGTCGCCGTCGTCCGCCCCCGCGACCAGGAGGAATGAGCCGGGGCCGGCCCGCGACGCGAGAGGCGAGCCGGGTCAGCCCTCGACGCTCGTGGCCGCGTGCGGTGTGCCTACCGATGTCGCGGTCTCCGGCTGCCCGCGCATTCACCGCCCGAGACGGCGTCCCCGCGCCCGTGTGCGACGCTCGCGCCGGACCGCCCTCGACCGCGTACGCCTCGGGACTCCGGGCCGGAGGTCAGCGGCCGGCGTCCCTGGCGTAGAGCTCGCCGAGGGACGCGAGTTCGGCTTGCCGCGCGGACAGCCGTATCGGGCCGGGCTCGGAGAGCGGCGAGCCGACCTGCGGCCAGGCGACGTAACGGCTGCCCCGGTGAAGGCGGCGGATGACCATCCTGACCAGCGCCGGCGCCTGGCCTCCCGGCCCGCGTTCATAGCCGAACAGCTGCCCGGTGTGCCGGGGCACCACGATGAGGCCGGAGAGCCGGAAGGCGTTCTGCACCTCCTCCAGCAGCGGGCCGTCCTGGGTGAGCTGGACGTCGGCCACCTGCCCGACCGGCGCGCCGTCGGCGTCGACGACCTTGCGGCCCATGAGCAGCCCCAGGCGCAGGCGGCCGGAGCCGGGGGGCTCGTCGCTCGACAGGGGCGGGGGCGGCGGGACGGGCGGCGGCCGGCCGTCCCCGTCGTCGCCGCCGTCGCCGCTGCCGGGGATGGGCGCGATGAGGTGGTCTCTGACCCAGCGTTCGAGCGCCGGCTCGGGCGGGTCGCCGCTCACCTGCACGGCGCCGCCGATCTCCGACACCAGGGCCATCGGGATGCGCTGGGGCGCGGGGTGCTCCTCCGGCCGGAACAGTTCGGTGGTGGCGACGATCAGCCGTCCGGCCACGCCGCCGATCCTCGGCCCGAGCGCGAGCGGCCCGGTGAGGATCGCGGTCGCGTACGGGCGGCCGTCCTGGCCGGTCGCCATCTCCACGTCGTCGACCTTGCACAACAGGCGGCCGTCGCCCGCGTGCACGACCTGCCGGTCCAGCAGGTGGAGTTGCGCGTGCAGGACCCGCGCCGGGGCGTTCACTGGCCCGCCTTCGTCGCGATCATCAGCGGGATCGCCGCCACGGCGACCACGATGAGCAGCACCATGTACACCGTGCCGAGCGCGTTGCTGAACCTGCCGTTGACCTGGTCGCCCATGTAGTCGGGATCGTTGCTGATCATCAGCACCGGCAGGTAGGTCAGCGGGAGGGCCGCGGCGGAGAAGACCAGGGAGTACTCGGTCACCTTGATCGGGTCCACGGTGGTGAGCACCAGGGCGGCCGCGACGATGGTGACCACCAGCACCACCGCGTGGAACCGCGCCGCCTGCCGGGGCCGCACGTACTTGCCCCACTGCCAGCCGAAGTACTGGCTGAGCGTGTAGCCGGACGACAGCGCCGTCTCCAGCGTCGCGCCGAAGGTGGCGGCGAACACCCCGAAGATGACCAGCGCCAGGCCGAGCTGACCGAGTCCCAGGCCGACCGGCAGCAGCATCTGGCCCAGGCTGTCCACCTGGGCGTGCACCGGCAGGAACACCGTGGCCGCGCACCCCGCGATCGCCAGCGAGAGGAAGCCGCCGAGGGGGAACCCGACGAAGACGTTGGCCCGCGCCGTGACCAGGTCCTTGCCCGTCCAGCGCTCCTCGACGCCGCCGGAGGAGAAGAAGAACACCTCGTAGGGCGTCATGGCCCCGCCGAGCAGGGCGATCGCGTAGTACCAGTAGGTCGGCGCGCCCTCGTCCGGCGGCGGGTGGGCGACCTGGTGGGCCAGCAGCCCCCAGTCGGGGCCAAGCGTCCACATCGCCACCGCGAAGACGACCAGGGCCAGCCCGGCCAGTCCGAAGACGCGCTCCATCGTCTCGAACTTGACCCGCCACATCACCAGCCACGCCACCAGTGCCACGCCCGGCACCCACAGCAGGTAGTCGATGCCGGTGACCAGCTCCAGCGCCAGCGCGGCGCCGCCGATCTCGGCCGCGAGGGTGAGCACGTTGATGAAGAACGACGCGCCCAGGTTGACCAGCCCTGCGCGGGGTCCGAGCCGCTCGCGTACCAGATCGAAGACGGGACGCTGGGAGGCGACCGCGATGCGGCCGGACATCTCGGCGAACAGGCAGATGCCGACGACGCCGACGACCACCACCCAGGCCAGCGACATCCCGAACCGGGACCCGACGACGGCGTTGGCCACCAGGTCCCCGATGTCCACGAAGCCGCCGAACGCGGTGAGGATGCCCAGGGTGACGGCGAACAGCTTCTTCACCGGTGGGCCTCCTCGACCGCCCGCAGCCGCGCGGCCAGCTCCCCGAGCTTGCGGTCGGCCTCCCGCGGATCGCGCGGGCCGTCCCGTCTGACCTCGATGAGCAGGTCCTGGACCTCCTCCTCCGCCTCGGAGGTCAGGTCGGTGACCCGCGTGCGCAGCTCGTCGGCGGCGTCGGAGGGCGGCTGCACCGCGCCGAACTGGTCGTTCACGCTCCCGAGGTCGCCCGCCGCCTCGGTGAGGACGGTCTTCAGGTACGGGGTGGTGAGCCGGTCATGGCCTCTGATCGCCAGCCGGACCAGCTCGACGCTGGACGCGGCGGCCCCCGCCGTGGCCCCGGCCTTGAGCCCGTAGTCGTGGTCGCTCCAGGCGGGGCTCACGCAGCCGGTGGCGAGCGCGAGCGCCAGCACGGCCGCCGGGACGGCACGCACGGCCCCCGGGACGGTGCGCGCGGCGGGCACGGCACGGGAACCGGGCGACGCGGCGCGGGGGCGACCGGACGGCGTCGCGCGCGGGGGCCTCATGGGCGGGTCCGCAGCAGGAAGTACCCGAGCAGCCCCAGCAGCACGAGCAGCTGGCCCCACGCCAGCAGCAACACCAGTCCCTCATCGACCACAGATGCTCACTGCCCGGGAGAAACGGCCCTAGTCCTGGATTCCACGCCGGCGGCGTCCCTGCGCGCTACTTGAGCGGGTCGTGGCCCCAGTTCATCAGCGAGTGGCGCCAGCGGGAGTCGCGGACATCGTGCGAGGGACGCTGGGCGAGGTGGCGGTGGACGTATCCGGTGACCTTGCGCATGTGGGCGTAGTCGTCCTCGGACAGTTCGCTCTTCTTCTTGCCGAGGATCTCCACGATCCGGCGGCCGGACGCGTGCCCGGTGGACTCGCCGCCGCCGGACCTGTCGCCGGCCGCCTTGGACTCCGGCGTGTCCAGCCACCGCTCGATCTCTTTGGGCGTCATGTTGACCGCCTCGCCGAACTCCGCGGCGATCCGGCCCTCGTCGCCGGCCATCTCACCCCTTCTTCCGCAACGCCGTCGCCTTGTGCACGGCGCTCCTGCCGCTCTTGTCGCTGCGCACCAGGTACTGCGGTTCCTCGTCGGAGGCGTCGACGACGCGCCCGGCCCGCTCGGTGCGTTCGGTGATCTTCTCTTCGACCGTCCCCGAGGCGGTGGACCCATGGCTCTTCCAGGTCACCGCGTCGCCGACGGACACTTCGCGATGTTGTGTCTTTTTCGCCATACGAAAGGTGTGCCCGGCAATAAATCGGACAATCGACTCGATATCTTCGCCGACCCGCCGGCCGCGCCCGGCGGGCTCAGCCGCGCAGGCTCCAGCGGGGGCCCTGGGGGGTGTCCTCGATGACGATGCCGCCCTCGGTCAGCGCGTCCCGCACCGCGTCCGCCGTCGCGTACGCGCCCTCCTTGCGCAGCCGTCCGCGCAGAGCGAGCAGGGGATCGACCAGAGGGGCGAACCGGTCGCGCGGGGAGCTCAGGTCGGCCAGCCGCCCGAGGCGGGTCACCAGGTGGCGCAGCACCGCGCGCGCCTGGTCGACCCCGCCCTCGTCCTCCTCGGTGTCGGCGGCCCAGCGGCTGATCTCGGCCTCCAGTTCGAGCACGGCCTCGCTGAGCGCGGCGGCGTCGCCGCACTCGGCGGCGTCGTCGAACCGCGACTCGCACTGGTGCACCGACTCGGCCAGCGTCGCGCCGGAGGCGTTCTCCTCCTCGGCGGCGGGGGCGACCCGTTCGGCGGGGACGAACCCGGTGACGCCCTTGGTCAGCTCGCGCAGCTCGTCCAGGCCGAGCGCGCTGCCGGACGGGAACACGGTCGAGGCGCCCTGGCGGCGCACCGTCAGGCCGCCGCGTCCGCGCACCGTGACGGTCTCGGCCCGCAGGTCGATCTCGACGGCCGTGTGCTCGTCGATGCCCAGCACCGCGGCCTCCTCCGGCAGCTCGCGCTCCATCCGGGACAGCCGCCGCTCGCCGAGGTAGCAGTAGCGCGTGTCGTGCGTGCCGCCTTCGGCGTTGTCGTAGTGCGGGACCACCACGACCGGCAGCCCCAGCGCCGACAGCAGGTCGACGCCGTCACGCCAGTGCGGCTCGGCGCCCACCTTGTAGATCTCGTAGACCGGCACCGTGGCGACGCCCGCCGTGCAGGCCGCCGCCGAGGCCAGCACAGTGACGCCGCTGCGGGCGCCGACCCGGGCCCGCAGCGCGGCGCCGACCTCGCTCGCCCGCCAGTGGTCGAGCGCGTAGGTGGGGCTTCCCGGGCCGGAGAACACCCAGTCGGCGTCGACGAGGGCGCCGGCGCCGGAGGCGACCTCCACCGTCAGCCCGACGCTGTCGGCGAAGTAGCGCCTGGCACGCGCGGAGATCTCGGCGGCGTTCTCCTGGAACGCGTACGGCGTGTCGATCAGGACGGCGCGGGGGCCGCGGCCCAGCCTCCGCACGACGGAGCGGTGGACCTCCACCATGGTCGGGCTCGTCTCCCCCGACCCCATGAGCACCAGCACTCCCGGTCCCTCCGGCACAGCACTCACCTCCTCATGTGGCACCGAGTCCAAGCCACGCACACATGCGGCACTTACGGCAATAGCAGAGATGCGATGCGTGGTGACCGTACCTGCATACTCGTTGCAATAGCCCTGTTGGGGGACGCCCACCGGTGGGCCGAGGACGGGATGGAAGCGCATGCTGACAGATGAGATCGCCACCTCCACGACGACGGTGACCATAGAGGCCCTGGCATTGCGAGCGGACTCCTCCGGCGGATGGGCCTACCGCCGGATGCTCACCACGCCGCTGCCCGGCGAGAGCCCCGACCAGGCCGCCCGCCGCGTGGCCGGAGTGACCGCCGAGCAGGTGAGGGTGACCGTGCACTCCACGAGCTGGCGGTACGAGCCGACCGGCGAGGTCGTGCTGACGTACGCGGTGTGCCCGGACCCATGGCCGCACCTGCCCGCCACCCCGTTGCCCTACATGCGCGTGGCGAGGGGAGGCGCGCCCGCCACCCCGAGCCCTGACGATGTGACGGTGGCCAACGTCGTCGCCCACGGCATCCGCCACCTCGCCTTCTTGAAGGTCACCGACCCCGTCGTGCGCGCGACGCTGGAGGTCGTGCCCGAGATCGCCGCCGGTCTGGACAAGCTTTGCCCGATCTCCAGCCTGGGGGTGACGGTGCCGCAGAGCCTGTTCCTGTGACCGGCGGCCGCACGCGCGGCCTCTCACACTGGACGGCGGCCCGGCCTCTGCGGTCCGGTTCTGAGGGGCCGGACGCGGGGGTCGGGCCTTCCCCAGGTCCGGCCTCGGAATCTGGGCACGGATTCGCCGGCGCGGGGCCGGGTTCGGCCGCCTGGGGTGAAAATTTCAGCTCGTCCTGCCCTCGCCGCACCGCCGGGGCGCGGGCCGCGCGTGACGTCCCGGTGGCGTCTTGCGATGTCGCGGCGGCCGCCGGCGGCGGGCGGCCGCGCGCAGGGAGGGTGCCGACGCGCTCGCGCGGCCGGGCGCAGGCTGTACATCCGCGCCGGATACGCCGACTCTGGCGACACTGCCCGTTCACTTAACCGGTTAACGGTTCCCGCGGAAGGTGTCCCATGAGAAAGCGATTCCGAACGGCGGAGGCGGCCGTCACCGCCATGCTGGCGCTGCTGCTGTCGATGCTCGTCGCCGCGCAGCCCGCGAACGCCGCGACGGGCCTGCACGTGAGCGGCAGGAACATCGTCGAAGCGAACGGCAGCGCCCTCATCCTGCGAGGCGTCAGCCACGCGCACACCTGGTACGCCGGCCAGACCACCTCGTCGCTCGCGGGCATCAAGTCCCTCGGCGCCAACGCGGTCCGCATCGTGCTGAGCGGCGGCCGCTGGACGGCCAACAACGCCGCCGACGTGGCGAACGTCATCGCGCAGTGCAAGGCGAACCGGTTGATCTGCGTTCTGGAGAACCACGACACGACCGGCTACGGCGAGCAGGACGGCGCCGTCACGCTGGACGCCGCGGTCAACTACTGGATCAGCGTCAAGAGCGCGCTCGCCGGCCAGGAGGACTACGTCATCCTGAACATCGGCAACGAGCCGTACGGCAACAACAACGTGAGCGGCTGGACCCAGGCCACCTCGAACGCGATCAGCCGGCTGCGCTCCAACGGCTTCCAGCACCTGATCATGGTGGACGCGCCCAACTGGGGCCAGGACTGGCAGTTCGTCATGCGCGACAACGCCGCGACCGTCGCCGGCGCCGACCCGCAGCGCAACACCGTCTTCTCGATCCACATGTACGGCGTGTTCGACACCGCCGCGGAGATCAACGCCTACTTCGACGCCTTCCGGACGGCGGGGCTGCCGCTGGTCGTCGGGGAGTTCGGCGACCAGCACTCCGACGGCAACCCCGACGAGGACACGATCATGGCGCAGGCGCAGTCGCGCGGCATCGGCTACCTCGGCTGGTCGTGGAGCGGCAACAGCGGCGGCGTCGAGTACCTCGACATGGTCACCGGCTTCAACGCGGGCGCGCTCACCTCGTGGGGCCGGCGCATCTTCGACGGCGCCAACGGCATCAAGCAGACGGCCAGGGAGGCGACGATCTACAGCGGCGGCGGCGACCCGTCGGACACGACGCCCCCGACCACGCCGGGCACTCCGGCGGCCACCGGCGTGACCTCCTCGGGCGCCACGCTGAGCTGGACCGCCTCCACCGACTCGGGCGGCTCCGGCCTGGCCGGCTACGACGTCTACCGGGAGCAGGGCACCACGGACCCCCGGCTCGGGCAGACGACCACGAACTCCATCACCCTCACCGGCCTGAGCGCGAGCACGCGGTACCAGGTCTACGTGCGGGCGCGCGACGGCGCGGGCAACCTGTCCGGCGCCTCCGGCCTGGTGACCTTCACCACGGCGGGTAGCGGCGGAGGCGACCGCGGGTGCGCCGTCACCGCCACCACGCAGGGCCAGTGGGGCAGCGGCTACGTCATCCAGCCGGTCACGGTGACCAACACCGGCACCTCGCCCATCACGGGCTGGACGGTGACCTTCACCCTGCCCTCGGGCCACACCGTCAGCGGGGCGTGGAACGCGTCCCTCACCAGCAGCGGGCGGACGGTGACCGTGCGCAACGCCGCTTACAACGGCGCGCTGGCGGCCGGCGCCGGAACGACGTTCGGCTTCCAGGGCGGCCGGCCCGACGGCGACACCTCGGTGCCGTCGGGCTACACCTGCACCGCCTCCTGACCGGCCCCGTCGGGCGGGGGTACGGCCCAACCGGCCGTACCCCCGCTGTCTTTCGCCGCCATTCGATGCTCTTCAGCCCTTTGCCGCACATATGACCTCTTTGCTGGGTCTTATCGGTACATGTCCATGTGCCCGTCGGCGGTGGGGAAGGTCTTCATTGCCTGACGGCGGACAACCGAGGCACCGCGGCGAGGACACGAGGGGAACCGCAATGGCGAAGAGCAAGACCATGCCCGAGCTGATGGACGAGAACGACGTGGTGGGGCTGCTGATCCGCCAGCACGCCACCATCAGGGACATGTTCGACGAAGTGGAACAGGCCACCGGGGAGGCGCGGGCGGAGGCGTTCCAGGATCTCGTGCGGTTGCTGGCCGTCCACGAGACCGCCGAGGAGGAGATCGTCCACCCGTACGCCAGGCGCGCGCTCGACGGCGGCGACGCCGTGGTCGACGAGCGGCTGCGCGAGGAGAACGAGGCAAAGCAGCTCCTCACGCTGATGGAGGAGCGGGGCACCGACGACCCTTCGTTCCCCTCGCACCTGCAGAAGCTGCGCATGGCCGTGGAGGAGCACGCCCGGGCGGAGGAGCGCTACGAGTTCGCCCAGCTCGTCAGGGAGACCAGCTCGGCCGAGCGGCGGACGATGGCGCTCGGCGTCAAGGCCGCCGAGGCGCTCGCCCCGACGCACCCGCACCCGGGGGTGGAGTCGGCCAAGAAGAACGTCCTGCTGGGCACGCCGACCGCCATGATGGACCGCGTCCGTGACGTGGTGCGCCAGGCGATGGGCGGCAAGAAGAAGGGCGACCGCTGACCCGCTCGCCCATCCGTCCAGTCCCTACGCCTAACGCCGGCCCGCCCGAGAGTGGCGGGCCGGCGCCTGTCGTCGTCCCTTCCCCGGCCCGTCAGTCGTGGGAGGGGCGGCGCATGCTGGGCACGGGGTGCGGGCCCTCGGTCTCCATCCGGTAGTCCTGTCCGAACTTCGCCCGGGTCTCCTCCAGCACCTGGTCGCTGGGCGCGGTCTCGCCGCCGTGCAACCGCTCCTGGAAGCGCTGGAACCGCTCGTGCGCGTCGCGCACGTAGCCCGTTCCGAGCGTGGTGAGGTCGATCTGCGTGGCGAGGATCTCGCGGATGTAGGTCTTGTTCGGCTCGAACATCACCGGCGCCGGGAACTGGGGCGCCAGCATCTCGGCCGGCTCGCGGCCCTGGTGACGGCGCATCAGCTCGCAGGCGATGCGCAGGTGCTCCAGCTCCATGGCGAGATGGAGCTCCCACACCGCCTTCACCCGGTCGTCGGACTCGGTCTCCATGAACGAGTAGTACATGTAGCACTCGTTGTACTCATGGTTGACGAGCTGCTCCCACCAGGTCTCGTTCGGGTCGAGCAGCGACTCGTAGTGGGTGACGTGCTCCTCCTCGATCAGCCCGATCTCCTGGTAGAGCTGGCGGGCGATCTGCTCCATGTACTCGGGCCCGACGTTCATGTAGAAGTTCATGGTCTGCTGCTCGGCGGCCATGATCGTCAGGGTGTGCAGCTTGGAGAGCGGGCTCGCGGTGTCCTTGTCGTAGTGATCGCGCACGTTGTCGATCGGGTGCCGGTGGTGCAGCGGCGTGGGCCGTCCGGGCATGACCTCGGTCAGCGCGTCGACGATCTTCTCGGCCTTGCGGTGCTCGATCAGCTCGTACAGGTTGGCGTACCGGTACAGGTGGTCGAAGTCCTCCAGCATGCCGAACTCGAACGCCTGCTTGAGGTACGGGTCGGGCTCCATGCGGGCGACCCAGGCGGTCAGGTCGACGGCCACCTGCTCGTAGGCGATCGTGGTCTCCAGCACCGAAGCCAGCCCTGGAAGCAGCCAGTTGACGGCCTTCTGCTGCTGCTGCTCGATGTAGCGGACCTCGGCGAGCTGCCGGCGCACGTCCAGGTCGGGGCAGCGCCGCGCGAAGTGGTGGCTGAACATGACCGCTTCGACCTCGATGCCGTTCATGGTGATGACCCGGCACCGGGCGTAGGGGTCGGAGTGGTCGGGGTCGAGCTGGGGGACGTTGAGTTCCCGCCAGTTGCGCAGTTGCTGGTCCAGCGGGATGCCCTGCTGTTCCAAAGGGTTGAAAGTCATTGATATGACTCCTTTTGTCCTATTTCGGCGGGCGAGAACCATGTACCCGAGCCGAACGGACCACAACCAGATCCACGGAACGCCGATGTCCATCCCATATCGAGACTTTTTATCGTGTTTGCGGTCCGGCGCCGGTGATCGCATATGGCGGGATTTTGCCGTTGATGGGGAAAGCGCAACCCGTCCGGGAATTGACAGTCATGAACAGGACATGTGTCGTTCACCTTGGTCCCGGCCGGCGGACCGCGTGCAAACCGGCATTACGGCCATCGTGCACGAAGCCCGGAAGGTTCGCGGGCAGGCGCCTCAGACGATCTCCGCCGCCTGCCCCACGCCTCGCAGGGCCTGCGAGAAATGCTGCTCGGCCAGGAAGTGCCCCAGGCCGATCACCAGCGCCAGCGGCCATTCGATGACCTCGAAGGCGGCGAGCGCGCCGAGCGCCACATAGAAGGCCAACCGGTCAGGCGGCGGCATGACGACCCGGCCGACGAGCGGCAACGTCACTCCTGGCTGCGGGGCGACCCGTCCTCGCCCGGCGTCCTCCGGGGCGGCGATCGTCTTCTGCGCCATGGCGGCCTCCGTGGGTCAGAGATGTACTGCCCATCCCCGGCGGCAGACGCCGGGTAACGCCGCTTGGCGGGGACTTTGCGAGCTTCGCGGCGGCGCGAACCGACCGCGCACGGGCGCGGCGCTGGGGTGACCCCAAGCCCGCGGACACGGTCGCTCGCCTTCCGCGCCCATGACGTACCGTCTCTTCATGTGCCGGAGCATCAAGACCCTTCGCGAGCCCTACACCAGTGACGTCACCGACGACGACGTGCGGGCCGCCGCGCTGCAGTACGTCCGCAAGATCTCGGGGTTCCGCGCGCCGTCCGCGCGCAACACCGAGGCCTTCGAGCGCGCCGTCGAGGCCGTCGCCGCGGCCACCAGCACCCTGCTTGACGAGCTGCAACTGAAGCCGCTCGCCCGCTGAGCGCCTGAACGCGGCGCGTCCCGCGCCGGCCGGCCCTCAGGCCGGCCGGGCGGGAGGAGCCTGCCTATTCCGGCTGCTCGGGCACCGCGGGCCGCACCGGCACGGCCGACTGTGTCGGCACGGCCGGGATGGCGGGCACCGCGGACTGTGTCGGCACGGCCGGGATGGCGGGCACCGCGGACTCCGCGGGCGCGGCGGGCTGCGCCGACACGGCCGGCACGGCGGAGGTCACGACGTCGACGCAGTCCGCCGTGCCGTGGCCCTTCGCGCCGTCCTTCGGAGCCGTCCCGCCGTCGGTGCGGCCCTTCTCGTCCTGGACGCCTTCGCCGGCGCCCTTCTCGTCCTGGCCCCCTTCGTCCGCGCCCTTCTCGGCCGGAACGCGCTCGGCCCGCTCGCCGGGCACCCCCGGCGCGGCGTCCGCGTCGGGCACGGTCGACAGCCTGTGCTCGCCCTCGGGCACGCCCTCCGGCCGGGCCGCACCCTCGGGCGCGGCCTCGCCGGGCGGCAGGGCCGGCACGGCGAACGTCGTGTCGCCCGTGCTGAGTTCCCTGTGCTCCCGGTTCTCCGCGTCCACGGCCTTGCCGTCCTTGTCCACCATCGACGTCGTGTGCCGGCAGACGACAGTGGTGGCCGCGTCGGCGGGATCCTTGCCGGAGGGGTTGTCGGCGTAGCCCGCCGCGGTGAGGGTGGCGGCGACGGCCACCCCGAGCACCCCGGCGGACAGCACCATGCGCAGGCGCTTGGCGATCACGAATGGTCTCCCTTGCGGTCGGCCCGCCCCTCGCTGGGCGGCCTGGCGGATCTGTCGGGAGAGAGCCTGGCGAGGGCTACCTGAAGCCACCCTGAAGCCGGCCGAAAGGATCTTAAGCTGGGCTTCAGGTCCGTCCGGCACCCTTGACGCATGCGTGTGCTGCTGGTCGAGGACGAACACCGGCTCGCCGCCCTGGTGAAGAGCGGCCTGTCGAACGAGGGCTTCGCCGTCGACGTCGCCCACGACGGCACCGAGGGCCTGTGGATGGCGACCGAGAACGCCTACGACGCGATCGTGCTCGACGTCATGCTGCCGCGGCTCAACGGGTACGCGATCTGCCGCCGCCTGCGCGACGCGGGCGACTGGACGCCGATCATGATGCTGACCGCCAAGGACGGCGAGTACGACGAGGCCGAGGCGCTGGACACCGGAGCCGACGACTACCTGTCCAAGCCGTTCTCCTACGTCGTGCTGCTGGCCCGGCTGCGCGCCCTGGTGCGGCGCGGCGGCCGGGAGCGCCCGGTGGCGCTGACGGTCGGCGACCTGGTGATCGACCCGGCCGGCATGCGCTGCCGCAGGGCCGGGGTGGACATCGCGCTCACGCCCAAGGAGTTCGCCGTGCTGCACAGCCTCGCGCGCCGGCCCGGGGAGGTGGTCTCCAAGGCCGAGCTGCTGCGGCAGGCGTGGGACTTCGCCTATGAGGGGGATCCGAGCATCGTGGAGGTCTACATCAGCGCGCTGCGCCGCAAGGTGGACGCCCCGTTCGGCCGCTCGTCGCTGGTCACCGTGCGCGGGGCCGGCTACCGCCTCGACGGGCGGCGCTGATGCGGTGGTCGGTCCGGCTGCGCGCGACCGTGGCCGCGACCCTCATCGTCGCGGCCGCCCTCGCGGCGGCGGCCATCGCGCTGACCACGACCCTGCGCGCCGACCTGGTGCGCAGCGCGGGCGCGGAGGCCGCGCAACGGGCCGGGGTGGCGGCGAGCCACCTGGCCGCCACCCCGGTGCCTGCGATCCCCGACCCCCGCGTGGAGGGAGCCGCTCCGCCCGGCCGGGCGAAGGCGGCGGGTTCGCCCGCCCCCACGAACCCGGCGGGTTCGCCCGGCCCCGCGAACGAGGCAGGCTCGCCCGGTTCCGCGAAGCCGGCCCGTTCTCCCGGCCCGGCGAAGGCGGCCGGTGCGCCCGGGACCTCGGAGAAGGGCGCCGCGCTCGCGGTCGCCGCGCAGGCCTCGCCCGGCGCGCCGATCGACGTCTCCCTGCGGACGGTGCCCGACCCGGACGTCCATATCGGGTCTCCCGCCGAGGCCCCGGGCGCCGGCTGGGGCACCGGGGAGTACACGACGGCCAGCACCGTCGTGGAGACCGGCGCCGGGCCGGTGACGGTCATGGCGCGCAGTTCGCTCGGCCCGGCGCGCGAGGCGCTGGGGGTGCTGAACCGGCTGCTGATCTTCGGCATCCCGGTCCTGTTGCTGCTGGTGGCCGGACTGACCTGGTTCTTCGTGGGCCGGGCGCTGGTCCCGGTGTCCGGCATCCGGACCCGGCTGGCCGAGATCACCACGCGCGACCTGCACCGGCGCGTGCCCGTTCCCACGGCGCAGGACGAGATCGCTGCGCTCGCCCGCACCGTCAACGCCACCCTCGACCGGCTGGAGCAGGCCGTCGAGCGGCACAAGCGGTTCGTCGCCGACGCCGCCCACGAGCTGCGCAGCCCGATCGCGACGCTGCGCACCCGCCTGGAGCTGGCCCCGTCCTGCGAGACGACCGACGAGGCGCTGTGCGACGTCGACCGGTTGCAGTCGCTGGCGGCCGGTCTGCTCCTGCTCGCGGCCCTGGACGCCGGGGAACCGGCGAGGGACGACGAGGTGGACCTCGGACAGGTGGCCGCCGAGGAGTCCCTGCGGGCGCGTCCGAGGGCCGGCGTGCGGGTGCGGCCGCACATCGAGCCGGACGTGGTGGTGCGCGGCTCCCACTCCCATCTTTCGCGGATGGTCGTCAACCTGGTGGACAACGCCGTGCGGCACGCGTCCTCGGCCGTCAAGGTGCGCGTGTCGCGCGACGCGGACGACGCGCTGCTGGAGGTGCTGGACGACGGCCCCGGCATCCCCGCCGAGCGCCGGGAGGCCGTCTTCGACCGCTTCACCAGGCTGGACGGGGCACGGGCGAGGGACGCGGGCGGCGCGGGCCTGGGCCTCGCGATCGTCAGGGAGATCGCCCTGCTCCACGGGGGCGCCGCGGAGGTCACCGAGCGCCGGGGCGGCGGCGCGTGCTTCACCGTCCGCCTGCCCGCCCATGTCGCGAACCCCAACGAATCCGCCTTGACCTAACTACCCCCCTGATAGCCATTTATCACCTTAAGGGGTTATCGCAGGGCTTCAGGGATGGGATGGGCGCGGAAATCCGAGGACCTATATCGAATCGGTCCCAGTTGGCCGATCCCAGAGTAAGGTTCGATTCATGAGCCCTTCAGAGACCTCCCGGCTCGAATCGCGCTCGGGCAGGCTCGGTCCGGCTTTCCGACGTTGGAGGGCGTCCAGTTCGTTGCTGTTGTGAGGTCGTCGAGGTGCTTGCTGACATAAGCGGGAAACGGTGGCGTTTATCCCGGTTCGTAGTCACTCAAGATTCATCCGGTGAGCGGGTTCCGCGCGAGCGCCGTCCCCTGGCGCATTCACCGGCTCGCCGGTCCATCGCCGTGTTTCATCCGCATGGCGGCGCCGCCCGCGTCTGTGACCATCACGTAAGGCCAGAACGCTGTTCGCCGTTTCACCGCCTTGTTACAGTGGCCGCGGAGCACCGGGAAGTCTGGTCGGCACACCACCGAGACGGACCTATTCCGCGGAGGCATCCTGTGGCGAGCGATCGGCGTCGAGGACGGAGCGTCACGGCAGCGGGACGCCGCCTATGAGCGCGGTCAGTCGCAGAACGCAGCGGCTCATGGGGGCGCTGCCGTACGCCTCCCTGGGCATCGTCGCCGCGGTCGACTTCCTCTCAGGACCCGGCGTCGGATACCTCTCTCTGCTCGCGGTCGGCCCCGCGTTCGCCAGCCTGGTGGGCGGCGTGCGGCGCACGGTGCTCATCGGCGCCGTGGCGCTGGCCCTGTCGCTGGTCCTCGCCCTGTACTCGGGAGTCCTCGGCGACCGGCAGAGCAACATGAGCCTGATCTCCATCACCGGCGTCACCGCGGCGAGCATCCTCGCCACGGTCGGACGGCAGCGCCGCGAGCGCGAGCTCGCGACCGTCCGCTCCGTCGCCGAGGTGGCGCAGCGGGTGCTGCTCAGGCCGGTTCCCCGATGGGCGGGCCATCTGCGCGCGGCCGTCTCCTACACCTCCGCCAACGCCGAGGCGCGCATCGGCGGCGACCTGTACGAGGTCGTCACCGGCCCGAGCGGGGTCCGCGCCATCGTCGGGGACGTTCAGGGCAAAGGCCTTGAGGCCGTCGAGACGGCGGCGCTGGTGCTCGGCGCGTTCCGCGAGGCCGCCCACGACGAACCCGACCTGCGCGGCGTCAGCGGCCGGCTGGAGAAGGCCCTCAACCGCCGCCTGTCGGGCGAGGAGTTCGTCACCGCCATCCTCGTCGACGCCGACCCCGCCGGGCGGCTCACGCTGCTCAACTACGGCCATCCGCCGCCGCTGATCCTGCGCGCCAACGGCGAGATCACGCTGGCCGAGCCGCAGGACACCGCTCCGCCCCTCGGCCTCGCCGTCCTGGAGGTCGACGGCCCGAACCCCCACCAGGTCGCGTTCGCGTCCGGCGACCAGATCCTGCTGTACACCGACGGGGTGATCGAGGCCCGCGACCGCTCCGGCCGTTTCTACCCGCTCGCCGACCGGGCGTTCCTCCTCAAGGACGACGATCCTGAGGCCGCGCTGGAGGCCCTCCGGCTCGACCTGGTCGCCCACGTCGACGCGCCCCTGCACGACGACGCCGCGATGCTCCTGTTGCGCTGCCGCGACAACTGACCCTGCGTCGCCGAAACCCCCGCCCGCCCTTCGCCCGCCCGCGCGGACCTTCGAGCGGGCGGGGCGGCCCCTCCCCGTGACGCGACGGCCGCGCCCGCACGTCATCACCTTGTAAGGGTTGGTCGGGCCCGCGTGCGTCTACCGTCGCACGCATGGAGATCGACGTGGTGCTCCCCTGCCTGGACGAGGCGTCCGCCCTGCCCTGGGTGCTCGGGCGCATGCCGGACGGCTATCGCCCGATCGTGGTGGACAACGGCTCCACCGACGGGTCGGCCGAGCTCGCGGCCCGGCTCGGCGCGCGTGTCGTCAGCGAGCCGAGAAAGGGCTTCGGCGCCGCCTGCCACGCCGGGCTGGTCGCGGCGACGGCCGACTTCGTCTGCTTCATGGACTGCGACGCCTCCCTCGACCCCCGGCAGCTCCCTCGCGTGAGCGGCCCGGTCCTGGACGGGCGGGCGGAGCTGGTCCTCGGCCGCCGCAGACTCAGCGCGGACGCCTCGTGGCCGGCGCACGCGCGCCTGGGCAACGCCGTGCTCGCCGGCAGGCTGCGCCGCAGGACCGGCATGCCGCTGCGCGACCTCGGGCCGATGCGGGCGGCGTCCCGCGAGGGCCTCATCAAGCTCGGCATGGCGGACCGCCGGTTCGGCTACCCGCTGGAGACGGTGCTGCTGGCCGCCGCGGCGGGCTGGCGGATCACCGAGGTGGAGGTCGACTACCTTCCACGGGCGGGCCGTTCCAAGGTGACGGGCACGGTGCGGGGAACCCTGCGCGCGATCGGCGACATGCGCCGCGTCATGGCCGGCCAGGCGGGCGCCCGATGACGGGGCGGCCGGGACGCGGGCAGGTGGTGGTGATCGCCAAGGAGCCGGTGCCCGGCAGGGTGAAGACCAGGCTGACCCCGCCCTTCACCCCGGAGGAGGCCGCAGGACTGGCCGCCGCGGCGCTGGCCGACACGCTCGCGACGGTGGCGCGCGTCCCCGCCGCGGGGCGCGTGCTGGCGCTCGACGGCGACCCGGGCCCCTGGGTGCCCGCCGGTTTCACCGTGCTGCCGCAGCGCGGCCACGGCCTGGACGAGCGGCTCGCGGCGGCCTTCGAGGACGCCCACCGGCGGCTGCCCGAGCCGGTCGTGCTGATCGGCATGGACACCCCGCAGGTCAGGCCCGAGACGCTGTCCACGGCGCTGTCGCTGCTCGGTACGCACGACGCGGTGTTCGGGCCCGCGGCCGACGGCGGGTTCTGGCTGCTCGGCCTGCGCTCCCCGCGGCCGGAGTTGCTGCTCGGCGTGCCGATGTCCCGGTCGTACACGGGGGCGGCCCAACTCGCGCGGCTGCGCGAGGCCGGGCTGGACGTCGCCCTGCTGCCCTGCCTGACCGATGTGGACACCGCGCGGGACGCCGCCGAGGTCGCGGCGGCGGCCGAGGGCTCCCGGTTCGCCCGCGCGCTCGCCCGACTGGGCGCACTGCGCTGATCGCCGGACGCCCGTTCGCCGCTCTCAGCCCGGGGAACCGGTGCCCATGTCCTCGGGGGAGCCGCGGGGCGGTGTCGTGGTGGTGCGCAGGACGGCCTGCTGGAGGGCCCGGGTGAGGTCCGCGGTGGTGACCATGCCCACGACGTGATCGGCGTCGGCGACCACGGCCATCGGCTCCCCGGTGAACGACGAGAGCCCGAGGATGCGGTCGGCCTCGTCGTCCGGGTCGAGCACGTGGCCGGAGGGCAGGGGCTTGCACACGGTCGCGACGCGGCGGTCGTGGCGCTGCTCCGGCGGGATGGCCGTCAGCGTCTCCAGGGTCAGCGTGCCCGTGGGGCGCCCGGAGAGGTCGACCACGGGGAACACCAGCTGGCGGGAGCGCAGCGCCGTGTTCGCCACGAAGTCGTCGATGTCCTGCCACGCGGGGGCGACGTCGGGCGAGGGGGTCATGACGTCGCGCACCCGCCGGCCCTTCAGCCCTCGGTGGGCGGTGCGGACCATGCCTTCGCCGCGGGCGGCGCCGGCGAGGAACCATCCGATGAGCATCATCCACAGCCCACCGGTCCAGGCCAGCAGGATCAGCTGCAGGCCGCCGAGCGCGATCAGCGTCATGCCGAGCGCCTGTCCCGCCCTGGCGACCGATCGGTCGGCCCGCGCGCGGTCGCCGTGCCGGTGCCACAGGACGGCGTGCAGCACCCGACCGCCGTCCAGCGGAGCACCGGGCAGCATGTTGAACACCGCAAGGACGGCGTTCATCAGCGCGAGCCAGCGGACGGCGGAGACGACCAGGGTGGAGCCGTCGAAGGGCAGGACCGCCAGGAAGAACAGGCCGGACAGGAGGAGGCTGACCAGCGGGCCCGCCACCGACACCTGGAACTCGTCCTTCGGCGTCCGCGCCTCCTCGCCGGAGAACTCCGTCACCCCGCCGAGCAGCCACAGCGTGATCGACCTGACCGTGATCCCCCGACGGCGGGCGACCAGCGCGTGGGCCAGTTCATGGGCGAGCAGGGAGCCGAGGAACACGACCGTGGTGACCACGGCGACCGTCCAGTAGCGCGCCGCCTCCTGGCCGGGAACGGCCTCGGGCAGGACGGACAGGGCCAGCACCGCGCCGATCAGCCCGATGATCGCCAGCGTGGACCAGTGGGCTCCCAGCGGGATGCCGGCCACGTGACCGAACCGGAGGCTCTGTCTCATCCGCCCGTGCCCCCGTCCGCCGGCCTGGCAGGACGCGACCGCACGACCGCGACCGGGCTGTAGGCGTGGTGGAGCACGCCGTGGCCGACCGAGCCGAGCACCGCCGAGCCGAGGCCGCCTCTTCCCCGCGACCCGACGACCAGCAGGTCGGCCTCGGATGACGCCTGGCACAGTGCCTCCACCGGATGGGCGCGCACGACCGCGTCGCGCACCCGCACACGCGGGAACTTCTCCCGCCATGGCGCGAGCTGGTCCTGCGCGGCCCGCCTGCCGAGGTCGTGGATCCTTTCCAGGTCGGCGGTGTAGGTGGTGAACATCGGCAGGAAGACGTCCACCTGCCAGGCGTAGACGGCGCGCAGCAGGGCGCCCCTGCGGGCGGCCTCCTCGAACGCGTACTCAAGGGCGGCGTCGGACTCCGGTGCGGCGTCGTGGCCGACGACGATCTCTCCGTGCGCGTCGGACGTGACGGACGCGGCCCGTTCCGCGTCCCTGACGACCACGACCGGGCAGCGGGCGCGTCCGGCGACGCCCATCGAGACCGAGCCGAGGATCATGCCGAGGAACCCGCCCAGGCCCCGGCTGCCGAGGACCAGCACCTCGGCGTCCTGGGCGGCGATCAGCAGCGCCTCGCGTACGGTGCCGGTGAGGGTCGCCGTCTCGACGGCGAGCCCGGGGACGTGCTCGCGGGCCACGGCCGCGGCCTCGGCGAGCACGACGCCGGAGCGTTCCGACAGCGAGTCGTGGAACCCCGGCGGGGTGGCGAGCGGCTGGTCGAACACCCATGGGTCGATGACGTGGACGACGCGCAGGCTCACGCCGCGCCGCCCGGCGTCGGCGGCCGCCCAGCGCACGGCCGCCAGCGAGGGCGGTGACCCGTCGACGCCGACGGCGACGTGCCGGTTCATGTCACCACGCCTCTCAGGGCTGGCGCGGGCGACGCCACCGCTCGTGGACGCCGGCCCACTCCGCGTCCCACTCGGCGTAACGGCGGCGGTCGAGCAGCCACCGGACGAGCGCCAGGTTCAAAAACAGCACGCCTCCGGCCGCCGCCATTACGCCGAAGCCGGCGACGACCGTGTCGGCGACCGTCTGCGGACGCGTCCGCGGAGCGGCGGCCGGCCGCCCTGCGGAGTCGACCCACATCTTCAGGGCGGAGCCGGCCTTGGCCTGCGCGGGAACGGCCATGACCTCGGTGTGCGGCCTGCCGTCCGGGGTGTACCAGCGGACCTTGGCCTTGATGCCCAGCACGGCGCCCTGCGAGGAGACCGTGCTGGTGCTGGCGGCGTCCTCCAGCAGGACCGCGGTCACCTGCTTGCGCAGGACCGGCTCCTCGCGCTCGGCGGCGACGCCATGCTGGTAGACCACGCGGGCG
This sequence comes from Sphaerisporangium sp. NPDC049457, assembly GCF_055586705.1. Classification (NCBI taxonomy): domain Bacteria; kingdom Bacillati; phylum Actinomycetota; class Actinomycetes; order Streptosporangiales; family Streptosporangiaceae; genus Sphaerisporangium; species Sphaerisporangium sp. NPDC049457. The sequence continues at coordinate 210,165 of NZ_JBVJHR010000004.1, forward strand.
GCGACGGCCGCGGGCCACAGACTGATCAGGAGTGCCAGCAGCGTGACCAGCACGGCGACGGCCTCGACGCGGTCAGAGCGACGGCGCAACGGGTTGCGGTCGAACCGATATCGGCGAGCACACCGCGTCGTCCACCTGGCCAAGGATCGCATGGGGCACCTCCCTGTCAGGGAATCCGCTATCCAGAGTCGGCCACGAGCGAGCGAACCGGCAGGGTCTTACGACGCCACTGCGATGTGACGTTGGACCCTGCCCGTCACCTGCGCCTTCGTACGCATGGTGACGCCTGTTATCCAAAATACGACGACTTCCCGGCAGGTGGTATTCCGGCCCGGGGGATGGGCGCGAGACCTTCCCCGGGCGGGCGGGCGAAGAATCTCCGCAGGTCGGGACGGGCCCGGGGCGTGCGATTACCCGCCTTCCCGCTTGTGATGTTCTGCGGCTTAGGTGATGGGTGGGAAGATTGCGAATGTTGAAAGAACTGTGAAGTTTCCGGACAGGCCGCTGTCGAAGCTGCTAAGAAGTTGCGCGGCCAGGTTTCAAAGCAGAGAGGTTCGAGATGGACCGCGACGGCAACCCGAGATCCCACGACGAGGATCCTCTGAAGCAGACCGGTCCCTTCAGCATCGACTGGGCCGCGGAGCCTGAGCGTCCGGGCGGCGACGTGCTCTCCGACGGATGGACGCCCGGGCGCGAGTCCGTCCACGCCCACGGCGACGACTCCGCCGACTTCGACCGCCCGGGTCATGAGCGCGGCGAGGGGTACGACGCGCCCGGCGACCACACCGAGCGCTACGACCACACCGAGCGCTACGACCACACCGAGCGCTACGACCCCGCGGAGGGCTACGACCCCGCGGAGGGCTACGACCCCGCGGAGGGCTACGACCGCGCCGAGGGCTACGACCGCGCGGAGGGGCCCGGCGAGCACACCGAGGGCTTCGAGGCGTCGGAGCACTACGAGCGGCCGGAAGGCTACGCGCGTCCGGACGGCGACGACTGGGGCCCCGACGACGAACACGCGCCCGAGGGCGAGGAGCAGCGCCGCGGGTTCCTCGGCTCCGGCTGGACCGGGGACAGCGACCTGGAGGAGGAGAAGAGCGGCAGGAACAAGGGCCTCATCCTCGCCATGGCCGCGATCGTCGTGCTGGCGGTCGCGGGCGGCTGGATCGTCTCCTCCTCGGTGGGCTCCAAGCCCGAGGCCGCGTGCGCGCCGGCCGCCGACTGCACTCCCGCCGGCCAAAAGGCGACCCTCGGCAGCGACGACCCGTCCGCCGGTTCGACCGACGCGGCCACCGAGCCGCCCGTCACGCCCGAGGAGAGCGAGGAGGCGACGCCGACGCCCAGCGTCTCGCCGTCCGCCGAGCCCACGACGGCCTCCCGGCCGCGGACGACGCAGCAGCCGACGACGCGGCCCTCGCCGACGCGCACCCGCCACACGTCGGCCCCGCCCACGCGGACGCCCGGCGAGCCCGAGCAGGAGCCCGAGCAGGAGGACCCGCGGGTGCAGGACGACAAGCCGACGGCGACGTCGTCGCCCTCCCCCACGCCTCCGCCCACCACGCAGGCGCCCGAGCCCCAGCCGACTCCGACCGAGAAGAAGCGCGGCGGCCTGCTCGACTGGCTGTTCTGAGACGGCGGCCCGCTCGCCCTGCCGTTCGCGCAGGGCTGCGCGGCCGTTCGCGCAGGGCTGCGCGGCCGTTCTCGCAGGGCGCGCGGCCGTTCCGCGGCGGCGCCGGACTCGCGTTCAGCGCCGCCTGAGCACCCTGCGCACCGCCCAGGCGACCGCGCCGAGGACCAGCACCCCGCCTCCGGCGAGCGTCGAGGACAGGGGAAGGCTGAAGGCCAGCACCAGGCAGCCGGCGAGCCCGATCACGGGCACGGCCCGCATGGGACGGCCCTCTTCAGCGGTCAGCGTGAGCGCCGAGGCGTTGGCGATCGCGTAGTACACGAGCACGCCGAAGGACGAGAAGCCGATCGCGCCGCGCACGTCCGCCGTGCCGGCGACGATGCCCGCCACCAGGCCGACGGCCAGCGCGGCGCGGTGCGGCACGCGGAAGCGGGGGTGGACGGCGTCCAGCGGGCGGGGAAGGTGACCGTCCCTGGCCATGGCCAGCACGGTGCGCGAGACCCCGAGGACGAGCGCCAGCAGCGATCCGAGGGCGGCCGTGGCCGCGCCGACCGTGATCAGCGGGACCAGCCCCGCCGCCCCGGCGGCCCGGACGGCGTCCGCGATGGGCGCGGTGGAACGGGCGAGACGCGCCGGGCCGAGCGCGGCGAGCACGGCGGCGGCCACGACGGCGTAGGCGACCAGGGTCAGCCCCAGGGCGATGGGGATGGCCCTGGGGATGGTGCGCGCCGGGTCCCGCACCTCCTCGCCGAGAGTGGCGATGCGGGCGTATCCGGCGAAGGCAAAGAAGAGCAGCCCGGCCGCCTGGAGCACGCCGCCCGGCGTCATCCCGGCGGGCGCCGGCGCCAGGAACGGCGCGGCACCACCAGTGAGACAGGCGACCACCGCGACGGCCAGCACCACCAGGACGACCGCCACGATCAGCCGGGTGAGCCAGGCCGCCTTGTGCACGCCCACGTAGTCGACCGCCGTGATCGCCGCCACGGCCGCCACCGCCACCAGGTGCTCGTGCCCGGGCCAGGCGTAGGCGCCCACGGTCAGCGCCATCGCCGCGCAGCTCGCGGTCTTGCCCACCACGAAGCCCCAACCGGCGAGATACCCCCAGAAATCGCCCAGGCGCTCGCGGCCGTACACGTACGTGCCGCCGGAGGCGGGGTAGCGGGCGGCGAGCCGTGCGGAGGAGGTGGCATTGCAGTAGGCCACCAGCGCCGCGAGGGCGAGCCCCAGCGGCAGCCCCGGCCCGGCGGCCGCGGCGGCCGGGCCGAACGCCGCGAACACCCCCGCGCCGATCATCGAGCCGAGGCCGATCACCACCGCGTCGCCCGTGCCCAGGCGTCGCGCGAGTGCGGCGGAGGATCCGTCCGCAGGGCCCGGGGCCGGCGACCGCGTCATGAGGGACACCTTAGACGCGGCGCGCAAGGCTGAAAAAGGCCGGTGGGGCAGCGGCGCATCGCGCGATCCGCCGGTGGGTCAGGCATGCATCGCGCGATCGCCGGACGCCGAGACGTCCTGGGCCGCGAGGCGACGGCGGGCCTGGCGCCGCCGGACGGCCATCAGCACGATGAGCAGCGCGATCACCAGCGCGGCCGTCCCGGCGCCGAGGACCGCGCCCGCGCTCTGGTCGGCGGCGCGGTCGGGCACCCACGGGGTGGCGAGCGCCGCGTACCAGTCCGCCCCCTGCGCCGGACCGGCGAGGAACAGCAGCACCACCCAGATCTGCACGGCCAGCGCGCCAGCCAGCATGCGGACGCGCACTCCCGGGCCGATCGCCCTGGGCAGCGGGTCCACCCCCAGCACGACGAAGAAGAACCACGTGCCCGTCACCGCCATGACGGCCATCGCGGCCAGGCGCACGGCGAGGCTCGACTGGACCGGCTCGAACAGGCCGGTGACGTAGAGCAGGAAGTACGGCAGGGCGTACAGGGCCGTGGCGGCCGCCGGGTGCGTCAGCGCGGTCGCCACCGGGCCGTTCGCCGCACGGCCCACCAGCGGCGCGGCCTCCCGCAGCGGCACCAGAGGAGCCCCGAGGGCGAGCAGGGCCGGGCCCACGGTGCCGATGAGGGCGTACTGCAGGGCGTGCATGGAGAACATCGCAGGACCATACGCGGCCACCCCGCCCGCCACGCCGTACAGCAGGACGAGGATGCCCGCCATCGCGGCCGCCGTACGACCGGCCGGCCATACCTGCCCGCCCTCCCCGCGGCCCTCCCCCCGGCGGGCGAGCCGCCACACGCCCACCAGGTAGGCGACGCCCACGCCGGCCACGAGCAGGATCAAGACGGGGTCGGGCCGGGTCTCGGTGAGCAGCCGCCAGGGCGAGAACGGCGGCAGGGAGTAGCCCAGCAGTTCGTGCTGGTCGTGCGGCGCGGCGGCGCGGGGCGGCGGGGTGCGCGACAGGCCGACCGCCAGCGCGATCGTGCAGGCCATCACCCCGGTCTCGGCGGCCGCCAGCCGCAGGAACGTCCCTCGGCCGCCGCCCCCGCCGTCCGCCGCCCCGGCCCCGCCGGACTCCCCTGGCTCCCTGGGCTCCCCGGATTCGCCGGACTCGCCGGACTCGCCGGACTCGCCGGATGCGTCGGACTTCCCGGATGCGTCCGGCTCGGCAGATTCGGCAGGTTCGGCGGGGACGGCGACGGCGGGGACGGCGGGGACGGCTTCCAGGGTCGCGATGGTGCTGCGGCGGTGGGTCCAGCCGAACCATCCCAGCACGCAGAGCGCCGCCACCTTGGCCAGGACCAGCAGGCCGTACCGGCTCTCCCACGCCTGGGACGCCCCGCCGAGCCGGACCCAGGCGTTGACCAGGCCGGAGGCCCCGACGGCGACGTAGCAGCAGAGCGCGACCGCGCTGAACCGCCGCACCGCGACGGCCGCCGCGGCCCCCCGGGCCCGCGAGCGGCTCAGGTGGACGACGAGCGCGAACAGGCCGCCCACCCAGAGCGTCACCCCGGCGATGTGCGCCATGAGGCTGGAGACGGCGATGTTGTGGTCGGCGGCCGAGGCGGAGTGGCCGACGTAGGCGGGCGGCAGGACGGCGAACAGCGCCACGGCGAGCAGCGCGACCCGGCCCCGGAAACCCCAGGACCGCGAGCTCGCGATCGCCACGACCACCGCGAGCAGCGTCACCAGCAAGAACGCCTGGCCCTGCGGCACCTGCGTGCTGTAGGTGGGCAGGAACCCCGACTCCAGCGCCTCCCCGACCGGCAGCCCGAGGAGGTCGGACATGGTGAGGATCTGGGTGAGCGCCGCGGCGAGTGCCCATCCGAGCGCCCACGGCCCGGCGGCGCGGATGATCGCGCGCCGGTCGTCCGGGCCGCCGGCCAGCGCCACCGCGGCGAGCAGCGTGCCGACCGTCGCGACCGCGCACACATCGTGGAGCAGCCGGACGACGGGCAGGCCCGCGGTCGTCAGCGGGCCGGGCGAGGGAAGGCCGGGGATCTGCCGCGGCGGCCATCCGCCGCCGAACCACATGGCCGCGAAGAGCACGGCGAGCGCCGCGGCGCTCACCGCCGCGGACACCAACACGATCGAGCGCCGGGGAGAGGCCATGGTCCCGCTTTCTCGTCATCGGACACGACGAATGCCACTGTTGCCCGCGCGTGATCAAGTATGTCCCGGGATCCCCGCCCATGGCGAGGTTTCCGTCGCTGATCCCCGTCCGGCTTTGTCGGCGCCTGGCAGGACTTGACGGAGTGGACGACCCTCTGCGGCGTTTACCCGCCCTCGCACCGGACAGGTGCAGTAGCGGGACAGACCCACAGCGAAGGGGGACTGATCATGGGTGCGGACGACAAGATCGCGAACGAGGCCGAGCAGCTCAAGGGCAAGGCCAAGCAGGGCGTCGGCGAGGTCACCGACGACGAGGAGCTGCGGGCCGAAGGCGAGGCCGACGAGGCCAAGGGCAGCCTGAAGCAGGCCGGCGAGCGGGTGAAGGACGCCGCGAAGAACGTCAAGGACGCCTTCAAGGACTGACCTTCCCGCCCGGCGCCGCCACGCGTACCCGCCCGGTGGACGGCGGGTACGCGCGGGCGGATCCGGCGAAGGCGCTCAGAGAGCGCGGCGAAGCTTGGCGACCATGTCCTCCCGGTATCTGTTGGCCTCCGCCAGCGTGGCGCCCTCGCGCAGCGCCGCGACGACGTTCTCCTCGGCGTCGGCGTACATGTAGGAGTCGGCGAACACGTCGGTCGAGGGCAGGGCGATCACCCCCGCGCCGTCCATGACGATGGTGGTGCTCTCGTCCACCGTCACGCCGCCGATCTCCACAGGGTCTCCGACGGCGGCGACGTGCACGCCGAGCCCGGGGCCGGCCGTCGCCTCGTACAGCGCCCACACGGGCAGGCCGAGGTCGCGGTAGGCGTTGACGTCGCGCACCCCGCCCTCGACCAGCAGGCCGCGCGCGCCCCGTGCCAGCGCAGCGCGGGTCAGGATCTCGTCCCAGACGGCCCCGGCCGCGGCCTGGGCACCGGCCACGACGATCACCCGGTCGGCCAGGCACTCGTCCATGATGGCGCACAGCGGTTCGAGACCGTGCTCGCCGGGTCCGGGCGCGAGCCGTACGGTGCGGGCCTTGGCGAACAGTCCCGGCGTTCGATGGACGGGGCGCAGCGGCGGGCTGAGGCAGCCCCTCTGGCCTCGTAACTGCAGTACATCCGCGATCGCGGTGGTAGGCGGAACCACGGTATCGATCACCTCTTATAGGTTGATTTCCGGATCTTGCCGACTGAGGTGGGCGCGTACGCACGCCCCTCGGGTGCGGTGTCAGACCTGCCGGAACGGGCCCTACCGGGTCGGATCACGCGCGCGCGGCGCGAGGCGGCGGATGTGCACGGCGCTCCTTCTTCCTGCGGTGGGGCCGGCCGCGCGAGCCGGCCGGCATCGTGTGGTGGTGGACGTCCTGAAACCGGTTCCAGTGAACCGCTTCAGCCGGCGCCCGTCCGCCGTGCGCCGGGGAAAGCGCCCGGCGGGCAGGCGGAGGGCGGCGGCGGGCGACGCCGTCAGTCGGCCCAGAGCGTGCGTACCTCCTCGAACACCTTCTGATCGTGGGAGATCTCGACGACGTTGCCGTCGGGGTCGGTCAGGGCGCAGACGTAGCCGACCGGGGGCGGCAGCCGCGTCGGCTCCCAGTGCAGGCAGCCGAGCTCCCGGGCGCGCCGGGCGATCTCGTCGACGTCCTGGTCGGCCGGCACCTCGATGCCGAGATGGGCGAACGGCGTCAGTTGCGGCTGCTTGCGTCCCCGGTCCTTGGCGAACTCCACCAGGACGAGCACGAAAGGAGTCTCCACCTGCCTGTCGTTGGAAAGCCAGGCGTTGCGCCCGTCCTTGTCCTCGTGTGTGGAGACCACCACGAGCGGGGTCATGGTCGTGTAGAACTCGATGGCCTTGTCGAGGTCGCCGCTTGGCAGCGCGACGTGCGTCCAGCGCGCCTCGGTGAGCTTCTTGCCGAGCACCAGTGCCTCCCTGAGCCGTCACCCTCGCCTCCGGCCGCTTCGCCCCGCCGGCCCGCCCGTCGCAGAGCCGTCGCCCGCCGGGCGGCCTTCGGCTTCCCTCCGTGGTACGTGCCCCGATTCGCGCCGCGGACGGCCCGCGCGCCTCCTCCGCCCCGCGGGAGTGATGTCGCCTGCGCGTAGTATCCGATCGGCGCGCCGCCGTGCCTAGAGGGCTCTCCGCCGTCCGCGTCCGCTCCGCGGGAATTCGGACACGGCATTCCCGAGCGAGGGGCCGGGCCGGTACGGTTTCCGGCCAGAGCCGGACAAGGCGTTGGATCTGCTCTACTGAAAGAGCGGGTTCCACGGGAGGACGAGGGCCGTGGTCGTCGATCTGATCTTCCTGCTGGGTGCGCTGGCCCTGGTCATCGCGAACGGCGTGTTCGTCGCGGCGGAGTTCTCGCTGGTGACCGTCGAGCGCGGCGAGGTCCAGCGGCTCGCCTCGGCGGGCGACCGCGGGGCCCAGGGAATCCTGGCGGCCGTGCGCCGCCTGTCGTTCCAGCTCTCCGGCGCCCAGCTCGGCATCACGATCACCTCGCTGCTGCTCGGCGTCATCGCCGAGCCCGCCATCGCCCACCTGCTGCGTCCCCTCGTCGACCGGGTCCCGGGGATGCCCGGCCAGGCGGGCGAGAGCGTGGCCGCGCTGCTCGGGCTGTTCGTCGCCACGGTGAGCCAGATGGTGCTCGGCGAGCTGGTGCCCAAGAACGCCGCCCTGTCGCGGCCGATGGCGATCGCCCGCATTTCCGCGCCCCCGCAGCGCGCCTTCTCCGCGGTGTTCGCACCGCTGATCAAGGCGTGCAACGCGACGGCCAACGCCCTGGTGCGCGCGCTCGGGGCCGAGCCGCAGGACGAGCTGGCCTCGGCGCGGTCCCCCGACGAGCTGAGCCTGCTGATGAGCCTGTCCGCCGAGGCCGGCGCCATGCCGACCGGCACCGCGGCCATGCTGCGCCGGGCGCTGCGCTTCGGCGACAGGACCGCCGCCGAGGCGATGACCCCCCGCACCGACTGCGTGACCGTGACCGACGGCGACACCGTCGCCGACTTCCTGACGCTCGCGCGGCGCGAGCGCCACCTGCGGCTGCCGGTGTCCGGCGGCGAGCTGGACGACATCGTGGGCGTCGCCTCGGTCGTGGACGCCTTCGCCGTGCCCGAGGCCGACCGGGCGACGACGCGGGTGGCGGCGATCCGGCGCCCTCCCCTGCTGGTCCCCGAGTCGCTCGATCTGGAGACCGTCCAGGAACGCCTGTTCTCCGCCCACAGGGAGATGGCGGTCGTGGTGGACGAGTACGGCGGATTCGCCGGCATCGTCACCGTGGAGGATCTGGCGGAGGAGTTGATCGGCGACATCGCCGACGAGTACGACCTGCCCGAGGAGGGGTCGGAGGAGCCCCGGGGCGCCCTGCTCGCCTCCGGCACGTCGGTGTCCGTCCCCGCGGTGCTGAGGGCGCACGAGGTGGAGGAGCGCACCGGCTTCCAGATGCCGGAGGGGCCGTACGAGACGCTCGCCGGCCTGCTGATCAGCCGGCTCGGCCGCCTGCCCGACCCTGGGGACAGCGCGGTGGTCGAAGGGTGGACGCTCAGGGCCGACACCGTGCGCCGCCACCGCGTCGAGCAGATCACGCTGACCGCCCCGGACGCGGAGGAGGGCCGATGACGATGCTGGACGCCCTGGCCATCGTGGTCCTGCTCGGGGTCAACGGGTTCTTCGTCGGCGCCGAGTTCGCGCTGATCTCCGCGCGCCGCACGCAGATCGAACCGGCCGCCAAGGAGGGGTCGCGGCGGGCGCGGGCCGTGCTGGCCGCCATGGACGCGGTGCCGCTGATGCTCGCCGCCGCGCAACTCGGCGTGACCCTCGCCTCGCTGGCTCTGGGCGCCGTCGGCGAGCCGGTGGTGGCGCACGCGATGGAGCCGCTGTTCGCCGCACTCGGCCTTCCGCCCGGCCTGGTCCATCCGGCGGCGTTCGCCCTTGCCATGATCGCCGTGGTCTCCGCGCACGTGATCATCGGTGAGATGGTGCCGAAGAACCTCGCCCTGTCGGGGCCCGACCGGGCCGCGCTGTGGCTGGTGCCCACGCTGCGCGTCGTCGCCCGCGCCACCCGCCCGCTGCTGGTGATGATCAACGCGATCGCGGCGGGCGTCCTTTGGGCGCTGCGCATCCCGCGCATCGAGGAGGTGCGGTCGGTCTTCACCTCCGACGAGATGCCGGCGCTGATCCAGGAGTCGCACCGGCACCGGCTGCTGGACCGGGACGAGCACGACCGCATGATCGCCGCCCTCGCCCTGTACGCGCGCCCGGTGGAGTCGGTGATGGTGCCGATCGGCGAGGTGGTCAGCGTCCCCGCCACCACCCGGGCGGCCGAGCTCCAGCAGTACGCCGGCCGGTACGGCCACTCCCGCTTCCCGGTGGGCGGCGCCGCCTCCGGCGGGCTCAGCGGCTACCTGCACGTCCTGGACGCGCTCAACGGCCACGCGCCGGACGAGCCGCTGCCGGCCCGCGACCTGCCGCACGTCGGCCATCGGACCACCATGGCCGACGTGCTGACGACGATGCGCAGGCGGCGGGCCCAGCTCGCCGCGATCACCGCCGACGACGGCACGGTGGCCGGCATCGTCACCCTGGAGGACGTCATCACCGGCCTGCTCCACCACGCCCGCCCGGACCCCGCCGCGTGACGGGGACCGCGAAGCGTTGACGGAGGGCCGTGCGCGGTCAGCGGGGGGGCAGGCGACGGGTGAACGGCGGGCAGGCAGCAGGTGAGCGGTGGGCCGGCCACGGGTGAACTGCGGGCCGCCTGTGACCGAAGACTCCCCGGACCGCGGTTAAACCCGCCGGTGTCCCGGGTACCGGGGCGCGAATGCGAGTCGCCACCCTCACGACGCCCCCGTCACCGCCCGCGCTCCGGGCGCCCGCCACCGGCCCGGCGCCGCGCGGCGTCCGGCAGTCATGGCTGGACGCCCTTCGCGGGATCGCCGCGCTGATCGTGGTCTTCGAGCACTCGCTGGACCCGCTGCTGCCGGAGGTCCGCGCGGCGATCAGCCCGTGGTTCGACTTCGGGCAGTACGGCGTGCTGCTGTTCTTCCTGGTCAGCGGCTATGTCGTGCCGATCTCGCTGGAACGGCGGGGCAGCGTCCGCGCGTTCTGGATCACCCGGCTGTTCCGCCTGTACCCGCTGTGGGCGTTCGCGGCGGCGGCGGGCACGGCCTTCGCCGTCATCGGGGTCTACAACGTCCTGCCCGCCCAGATCGCCGACCGGCCGTGGAGCGCCGCGCTCGCGCACGTCACCATGTTGCAGGACCTGCTGCAGGTGCCGAGCGTCGTCAACGTCTTCTGGACGCTGTCGTACGAGATGGCGTTCTACCTGCTGGTGACCGCGATGTTCGTGCTCGGCGCGCGCGGCGCCGGCGCCGGCGCCGCGCTGGCTCTGGCGGTGTGCGCGCCCGTCGCGGGCGCCCTCGTACCCGCGGGGCTGCTGTCGCGGAGCCTCGGCGTCGAGGCGGTCGTGGCCGTGACCGTGGTCGTGCTGGCCGGTGGCTTCGCCGCCGTGCTCACCCGCGACCCGCGCCTGCGGCGGGCCGGCGCGGTCGGCCTCGCCCTGCTCGCCGTCGTGCTGCTCGCCTTCAACAGCAGGGTGGGCGCGTGGCAGAGCCTGGTGATCATGGCGACGATGTTCGGCGGGACGGCCCTGCACCAGATGGAGCGCTCGGCCGCCCTGCGCGCGCGGTGGGGATGGGCGATCGGCCTGGTGCCGGCGCTGTCGGTCGCCGCGGCGGTGTGGCTCGGACCCGGCTGGGGCATGACCGAGGCGGGCCGGCAGGCGTTCACGTGGAGCTGGTCGGCCGCCGTGATCGGGGCCTGGCTCACGTTCACCGCCGGGCTCGCCCTGCGCCGCCGCGCCATCCCGCCCGCGCTGGCGTGGCTCGGACTGGTGAGCTACTCGATCTACCTGCTGCACCCGCTGCTGATCCAGGTGGTCCGGCGGATCACCGTGGACCCCTCGGCGATGGAGCTCGGCGTGCGGCTGGCGTGGGAGACGGCGCTGTTCGCCGCCGTGCTCGTCTGCGCCGCGCTCGGCCACCGCCTTGTGGAGCGCCCGGCGCAACGCCTGGGCCGCCGCCTGGCCGCGGGCCACCGCGGGGCCGACCGGCCGTCCCTGCAAAACCGATGATTTCCTGCGAATACTCCGCTGGTAACCACCACAATTGTGACGATCATGGCTAGACTTGCTCGCGGCTCGCCGGACGGGTGGATCCGGCGCCTGTAGTCGGCGTGTGGCCCGGAGCCACCAGCCCTGGCCATTTCCGTGGGGACAATGAACGGCGGGCTTGTCGGTGTGCGCCCTGACCGGCCTGTGGAGCAGTCCACGGGCGAGACGGCCGGCGGCGCCAAGGGGACGCGACCGTGGAAGCCATGGCTGTGGTGCCTGGTGGCGGCCGTCGCCGGGGTCTCCCTGGCGGCGACCGGCTCGCTGGTCGGCGCCTACACCAAGCTGAGCGGCAACATCAAGCACGTCGAGGTGGACGCCAGGGAGCTCGGCACCCGGCCCGCCAAGGTCAGCAAGGCGCTGAACATCCTGGTCGTGGGGTCCGACACCCGCGCCGGGGCGAACATCAAGTACGGTCACCGCCAGACGGGCGAGCGCACCGACACGATCATCCTCGCGCACGTGTCCCCGAGCAGGGACAACGCGCTGCTGATCAGCTTCCCGCGTGACTCGCTGGTGCAGCTGCCGGCCTGCGCGCCGAAGAACGGCCTGCCGGGCCAGCGGCCGCACATCGGCATGATCAACGAGTCGTTCAACTTCGGCGGCATCGGCTGCACCTGGAAGACGATCGAGTCGCTCACCGGGATCCACATCGACCACTTCGCCAAGGTCGACTTCACCGGGTTCAAGAGCATGGTCAACGCGCTCGACGGCGTCGAGATCTGCGTGCCCAAGCCGATCAACGACACCAAGGCCATGCTGCACCTGGCCGCCGGCCGCCAGGTCGTCAAGGGCGAGCAGGCCCTCGGCTACGTGCGCGCCCGCTACAGCCTGGGAGACGGCTCCGACATCGGCCGCATCCAGCGGCAGCAGATGTTCATCGCCTCGATGATCAAGAAGGCGATGAGCGGCGCCACGCTGACCGACCCGGCCCGGCTGTTCCACTTCCTGGACGCCGCGACCAAGTCCGTCACCACCGACCCGCGGCTCACCGTGGGCGTCATGAAGGACCTGGCGACGAGCGCCGAAGGGCTGGCGGCGGGCGACATCCGCTTCGTCACCACCCCGTGGCGTTACTCGCTCACCCGGCCCGGCCGGGTCGAGTGGGTCCAGCCGCAGGCCAGGCAGCTCTTCCACCTCGTCGCGACCGACACCAAGATCAAGCCCTCTGACGTCAGAACCGGCCGCCAGACCACCAAGGTGCCGAAGTCCAAGATCGAGATCTCGGTGCAGAACGGCACCTACCGCGGCGGCCTCGGCCGCCAGGTCGCCGCGGCGCTGGAGCAGCGGGGCTACACGGTCGTGAAGGTCGGCGACCTCAAGCGCAAGCCGTACGCCAAGACGACGATCAGGTACGCGGCCGACGGGCAGACCCGGGTGCCGACCCTCGCCGGCGACCTCGTGGTCTCGCGCAACCTGCCGGTGACCGGCGTGACGACCCGGCGGCTCCAGCTGGTGATCGGCGCCGACTGGAAGGGGCTCAAGCCCGCCGCGGTCTCCGAGGCCGACCTGAAGGGCATCGACGCCACGCAGGACTCCTGCTCGGCGAACTGACGCGCCCTGGCGGCGGCGTGCCGGAGCGAGTGAGCGCGGCCGCCCTGCCGGGCCGTTCGCGCCCCGCCTAGTTGGATCATCGCCGTCCGGGGTACGGAAACCGGCATGTGTCACTCTCCGCGCTCCACGCGGTGAGATCCGGCACGGCGGGCATTCCCGCCGTTCGGGAGCGTCGAGCGGCACGGGGGGCGGGCGAGTGCCCGGTGTCACACAGGGACGGTGAACGATGCGACGCGGAGTGATCTTCGATATCGACGGCACGCTGGTCGACACGAACTACCTGCACGTGGTCGCCTGGTGGGAGGGGTTCCGGCGGCAGGGCCACGACATCCTCATGGTGGACGTCCACGGGGCCATCGGACGGGCCGACCGGGCGCTGATCGACTACCTGCTCCCGCAGGCGAGCGACGAGGAGGCCGAGGCGATCGCCGAGACGCACGCCCAGTTGTACAAGCCGCGGCTCGACGAGGTGCGTCCGGTGCCGGGGGCGGGCGAGCTGGTCAAAGCGGTCGCCGACCGCGGATTGACCGTCGTGATGGCGACCAGCGCCCCCAAGGACGACGCCGAACGGCTGATCGCCCTCACCGGCGCGCAGGACGCGGTCTCCGAGCTGGTCCACGCCGACGACGTCGACAAGTCCAAGCCCAACCCCGAACCGGTGCGGCAGGCGCTGGAGAAGTCCGGCCTGCGCCCGCAGGACGCGGTCATGCTCGGGGACACCCTCTGGGACATGCTGGCCGCCCGTTCTGCGAAAGTAGGGTGCGTGGGCCTGCGCTCGGGCGGCATCGACACCGGCTCCCTGCTGGAGGCGGGCGCCGAGGCCGTCTACAAGGACTGTCATGATCTCCTCCAGCACCTGGAGGACAGCCCGATAGGACGGCTTCTCCGGAATTGATCCGGCCGGTGCCCGGGTTACCTTGATGGCCCAGCGTGGAGGCTCCCCTCGCTCCATCGAACCGGGTGGGCACTTACGGCGTATTGCCGGATCAGAAGGAGAGTGATCGGACATGGCACAGCAAGCGGTCATCGGTGTGACGGGACTCGGGGTCATGGGCCGCAATCTCGCGCGCAACTTTGCCAGGCACGGGTACACGGTCGCCGTGCACAACCGGACCAACACCAAGACCAAGGCGCTGATCGAAGAGTTCGGTCACGAGGGGGAGTTCATCCCCGCGGAGACGCCCGAGGAGTTCGTCGCCTCGCTGGCCCGGCCGCGCAAGATGGTCATCATGGTGCAGGCCGGCGCCTCGACCGACGCCGTGATCGACGAGTACGCGCCGTTGCTGGAGCCCGGTGACATCTTGATCGACGGCGGCAACGCCCACTTCGCCGACACCCGGCGCCGGGAACACGCGCTGCGCGAGCGCGGCATCCACTTCGTCGGCGTCGGCATCTCCGGCGGCGAGCAGGGGGCCCTGGAGGGCCCGAGCATCATGCCGGGCGGGTCGCCCGAGGCCTACGAGTCGCTGGGCCCGATCCTGGAGGACATCGCGGCCAAGGTCGACGGCGTGCCGTGTTGCACCTACGTCGGGCCGGACGGCGCCGGGCACTTCGTGAAGATGGTGCACAACGGCATCGAGTACGCCGACATGCAGCTCATCGCCGAGGCCTACGACCTGCTGCGCAAGGCGTCGGGGATGTCGCCCGGCGAGATCGCCGGCACCTTCCGCACCTGGAACGAGGGCCGGCTGGGCTCCTACCTCATCGAGATCACCGCCGACGTGCTGTCCCACGTGGACGCCGCCACCGGCAAGCCGTACGTGGACGTGGTGCTCGACCAGGCCGAGCAGAAGGGCACCGGCCGCTGGACCGTGCAGGCGGCCCTCGACCTCGGGGTCCCGGTCACCGGCATCGCCGAGGCGGTCTTCGCCCGGTCGCTGTCCGGCCACGTCGACATGCGCGGCGCGGCGCGCGGGCTCGCCGGCCCGGCCGGCGGCGGGCTCGGCCACTCGTTCGCCGACGAAGTCGAGCAGGCCCTGTACGCCTCGAAGGTCGTCGCCTACGCGCAGGGCTTCAACGAGATCCAGGCGGGCAGCGCGGAGTACGGCTGGAACATCGACCTCGGCGCGATGGCCACCATCTGGCGCGGCGGCTGCATCATCCGGGCCAAGTTCCTCGACCGCATCCGCGAGGCGTACGCGGCCGACCCGAGCACGCCCACCCTGCTGACCGACGCGCGGTTCGCCGCCGAGGTGGGCGACGCGCAGAGCGCGTGGCGCGACGTGGCCATCACCGCGACCAAGAACGGCATCCCCGCGCCCGGCTTCGCCAGCTCGCTCGCGTACTACGACGGGCTGCGCGCCGACCGGCTCCCGGCGGCGCTGATCCAGGCGCAGCGCGACTTCTTCGGCGCCCACACCTACCGCAGGACCGACCGCGACGGGGTCTACCACACCCACTGGGAGCTGACCGACCGCCCGGAGGCGCGCGTCGACGTCTGACGGCGCGGACGCGGGCGAGCGCCTCCCGGCGGGGTGCGACACCTGACGTCCGCCCGCCGACCGCCCGAGGCCCGGCCAGGTCCCGCTCCACGCGGGCCCCGGCCGGGCCGGGAGGCCGGTCCGAGCCGCCCTCCGTACCTGCCGCTCAAGCGTCAAAGTTCGGTAGATTGCCGACAACAGGCGACAGACAGCAGATGACACGGAGGGCGCGATGAAAGCCCGTATATCGGGCGTCGCGACGCATCTGCCCGCGCGCACCATGACCAGTGCCGACGTCGAGGCGCGCATCGAGGGGTACGTCCCGCACCGCGGCGTCATCGAGCGGATGACGGGCGTCGTGCGGCGGCACATCGCCGCCGACGACCAGCAGGCGTCCGACCTGGCGGCCGAGGCGGCGCGCGGCCTGGAGCACGAGGACGCCGACCTGCTGATCTTCGCGTCGGCCTCGCAGGACATGGTGGAGCCGGCGACCGCGCACATCGTCGCGGCGAAGCTCGGGCTGTCGTGCCCGGTGTTCGACGTCAAGAACGCCTGCAACAGCCTGCTGAACGGGCTGCAGGTCGCCGACGCGCTCATCCGCACGGGCGCGCACCGCAAGGTGCTGGTATGCACCGGCGAGATGCCGTCGCGCGCCGTACGCTGGCGGGTCGAGGGCCGGGCGCAGTTCGCGGACGCCTTCGCCGGCTACACGCTGTCGGACGCGGGAGCGGCCGTGCTGGTCACCGCGGACGCCGACCGCGGCATCTTCTACCGCGACTTCTCCGCCGACTCCACCGCCTGGGCGATCGGCACGCTCCCCGGCGGCGGCTCGGCCCACCCGCGCGACCCCGAGTACTCCTACTTCCGCGGCGACGGGCGGCGGCTGAAGGAGGCCTTCGAGCTGATCGGCCCGGACATCTTCCTCGACGCGCTGAAGCGCACCGGGCTCACCTGGGAGGACTTCTCGCTGGTGGCCGTGCACCAGGTGGCGCTGCCCTACCTGGCCGTTCTCACCCAGGCGCTCGGCATCCCCGAGGACCGCCTGGTGGTGACGCTGCCCGAGCACGGCAACTGCGCCTCGGCCACCCTGCCCCTCCAGCTGTGCGCCGGAGGCGCCCGGCCGGGCGACCGTGTCGCGCTGCTCGGGCTCGGCGGCGGCGTGAGCCTCGGCGTGCTGTTCGCGGATCTGTGAGGAAGCGCTCCATGAACCTGTGGGTGGTCGTCCCCGCGTACAACGAGGCCAAGGGCATCGAGGCGACCCTGCGCGCGCTGGAGGCGCAGGACGATCCCGCCTTCACCCTGCTCGTGGTCGACAACATGAGCACCGACGGGACCGCTGAGGTGGTGAAGTCCTACGCCGCCACGTCCCCGATGCGGATCGTCGTCGTCCAGGAGGCCCGCAAGGGCACCGGCGCCGCCGCCGACACCGGCGTGCGGCACGCCATCGCCCAGGGCGCCACCCATCTGGCCAGGACGGACGCCGACTGCGTGCCGCGCCGCGACTGGGTGCGGGCGATCAAGCGGGCCTTCGGCGACGGGCTGGAGATGGTCGGCGGCAAGCTCAGGCCGCGCACGGACGAGTTCCCGCTCAAGCTGTGGGAGCGGCGCCTCATCCCCTTCGTCGTCGGCGTGGCCGCCGCGTTCGGCCGCCTGCGGCCGGGCAACCGCGACGCCGGCCATCTCGGGCCGTACATCATGATGCCCGGCGCCACGGTGGGCATCACGGCCTCGCTCTACGAACGGTCGGGGGGCTTCCCCCGCACGGCCATCGAGGAGGTGCACGAGGACCGCGCCCTGGTCAACCGGGTGCGCAAGGTGACGCGCGCGTACGGCTCGCGGCGCGACGTGGTGGTGTACGGCTCGGTGCGCCGCCTGCGCGCCTACGGCCTGGCGGGCACCCTGGCCTGGTACGCCGACCACCACTACCGTCCCGACGTCGTCGACGTGCGATGACCGCCCGCGCTCCGGGCAGGGAGGCGCGCCCGCGCCGCGCCGGGCGGCGCCCGTGGAACGCCGGCCACGAGACCCGCCTCTACCTGGCCGCCCATCCGGTCGTCTACCCGCTGATGCGGCTGCTCGCCCGGCTCGGCCCGGTGGTGCGCGTGCCCGGCGTCGGGGTCGTGGTGAACGACGCGGCCACCGCCCGCGCCGTGCTGATGGACGAGCGCTTCCGCAAGGACGGCCCCGGCTCCCCCGGCGATCTGTGGACGCCCGTGCTCGGCCCGTCCGTGCTGCTCAACATGGAGGGCGAGGCGCACGCCGCGCTGCGCCGCAAACTCGCACCGCTGTTCGCCCCGGCCCAGGTCGCCTCGCTGGTGTCGCAGGTGCTGCGGGCGCCGCTCGCCGACCTGTCCGCGCGGCTCGCGCGCGGCGACACGGTCGACCTGGTGGACGAGATGCGGCTGATGGCGGGCGCGGTGATCTGCCGGCTGATCGGCATGGGGGAGGTCTCCCCGGACGACGCGCGGGCGCTTTTCGCCGACGGCGAGCGCATCGTGTCCATGGTGTCGCTGCGCTCGCGCCGCCTGTCCGAACGGCAGGTCGCGGCCGCCCGCCGGGTGCTGGACCGCATCGGCGACATCGCCGCCGCCGCGTACGAGCGGGGCGAGGAGACGACGCTCATGGGCCGCATGCGCTCCCTCGGCCTGTCGGCGGGCGAGGCGCGCGGCGCGGCGGGCGCGTTCTTCCTCACCGGCACAGAGACGGTGGCCACGTTCGTCCCCCGGCTGGTCGCGCTGCTGCACGACGCGGGCTCGCCGCCCGCCGGGCCCGGCGACCTCGACCGGGCGATCGAGGAGGCGATGCGGGTCACCACGCCGACGCCGATGATGCTGCGGTCGGTCGCCGCCCCCGCGCGCGTCGGGCGCGTGCCGGTGCGGCCGGGCGACCGCGTGCTGATCGCGACGCACAACTGCGCCCGCGCCCACGGGCCGTTCGACCCGGCCAGGACGCACCCTCCGGAGCTGCGCAGGCTCTGGTTCGGGGCAGGTCCGCACTTCTGCATCGGGTACCCGCTGGCGCTGGCCGAGATCCGCGCCGTGGCCGGCGTCGTGCTGTCCGGCCCCGTCCACGTGGTCCGCCGCAGCGCCGCCCGGGGCGTGCTCATCCCCACCTATCGCCACCTGTGGATCAGACGGGTCCCCACATGAGCGACGTGGTCGGCGGCGTCCTGGACGCCGCCCTGCGCGCGCCGCGCGGGGTCGCGCTCGTCGACGGACGCGGCGCGGCGCTGACCTACGGCGAGCTGCGGCGCCGGGTCCTCGCCGTCGCCGAGGCCATGACGGGGCTGCGGCCGGGCGACGGGGTGCTCTTCGCGGTGCGTCCCGGCCCGGACGCCGTGGCGCTCGCCCTCGGCGCCGTCGCGGCCGGGGGGATGCTGGTGCTCGCCGACCCGGGTCTCGCCCCCGCCGTGGCCGCCGGACGGATGGCCCTCGCCGAGCCGGCCTGGGTGGTCGCCGACTCGCTCGCCTACACGCTCAGCGGGCCGCTGCGCGGCCTGGCCCGCCGCCGCGGACTCTCGCTCCCGCACCTGCGCGACCCCGTGCCGGGCCGCCCGGTGCGTCACCTGTACGCCGGCCCGTGGCTCCCCGGCGTCCCCCGCGGCGCCGTACCACTGCGCGCTCTCCCCCGAGCCCGCCCCTCCGGCCCGCCCGAACACCAGGACCCGCCGGACGCTCCGGCGCGGTCGGGCTCGCCAGGCGACCTCGCAAGGGCCGGGCGCGCGGGACACCCCGAGCGGCCGGGCGGGGGCGCGGGGCATCCTGGGCAGCCGGCCGTGGTCGCGTTCACGTCGGGCACGACGGGACGGCCGCGCGGGGTCGTGCACACCCGCGGTTCGCTCGCCGAGGGGTCGGCGCTGTTCCGCTCGGCGGTCCCGCTCGGCCCCGGCGACGTCGTGCACACCGACCAGCTGATGCTCGGTCTGCCCGCGCTCATGGCGGGCGCCACCTGGTCGCTCCCCGGGGCGCGGCCGTTCGCGGAGGAGCTCGCGGCGCGGGGGGCGACCCATGCCTTCTGCGTGCCCGTTCGGCTGGACAGGATCCTGCGGGACGACCCGCGCCTGCCCGGCACCCTGCGCTGCCTGCTGCTCGGCACGGCCCCCGCGCCGCCCGCCGTGCTGCGCCGCGCCCGCGCCGCCGCGCCGCACGCCGAGATCCTGTCGGTGTACGCCATGACCGAGGCCCTGCCGATCGCGATCGCCTCGGCGGAGGACAAACTGGCCTGCCGGGAGGGCGACCTGCTGGGCACGCCGCTGCCGGGCGTCGCCGTGCGGATCGCCGGCGACGGGGAATTGCACGTCTCGGGGCCCCAGCTCGCCCGGGGCTACCTCGGCGAGCCGCCGCTGCGCGAGGTGGCGACCGGCGACCTCGCCCGCGTCGACGAGCGGGGCCGGCTGGTCCTGCTGGGCCGCAGGAAGGACATGATCCTCAGGGACGGGGTCAACATCTACCCGGGGCTGTACGAGCCCGCGCTGGCCGCGCTCGCGGGCGTGGCCGAGGCCGCCATCGTGGGCGTGCCCGACGCCGAGACCGGCGACGAGGAGGTCGTGCTGGCCGTGGTGGCCGACGACGGCTTCGACCCGGCGGCCCTCCGCAGGGCCCTCCGCAGGGCCCTGCCCGGCCTCATGGACGCCGGGGCGCTGCCCGACCGGGTGGCGGTGCTGGCGGACTTCCCCCGCGCCGGCCGCACCGACAAACTCGACCGCGCCCTGCTACGCGCCAGGCTCGCCCGGGAGGCGCGATGACCCGCGCGGCGGCCGCGCGGGCCCCCCGTCCCCCGGCCTCCCCACGACGGTCAGCGACACCCCGGCCGGAGGCGGCGCGGCTGGTGGCACATCGGCCGGGGACGCCTGGCGGTGTCCGGTGAGGGTGGCGGTGACCGGGGCGACGGGGTTCGCCGGCGGGGCCGTCTGCCGCGCCGCGGCGGCCAGGGGCTGGCAGGTGCACGCCTTCGGCCGCCGCCCCTTGCCCCCGTGCGACGGGCCCGGCGGTGGGGGGCTCGGGGATCTGGTGCGGTGTGGCGTCGTGCGTTATCACTTGTGGGACATCACCGGGCCGCCGGCCGAGGAGCCGCCCGAGGTGGACGCGGTGGTGCACTGCGCGGGCAGCGTGACCGACTGGGGTCCGGCGCGCGGGTTCTTCCAGGTGAACGCCGGCGGCGCGCTGCGGGTCCTGCGGGCCTTCCCCGGCGCGCGGTTCGTCCACGTCAGCACGGCGAGCGTCTACGACCCGTTCCGGCCCACCGTGATGGCGCGCGAGCACGAGTGCCGGGCCACGCGGTACGTCAACGCGTACGGGGCCTCCAAGGCGCTCGCCGAGCGGATGGTGCGGGACTCGGCGGTGGTGCTCAGGCCACACGCCGTCTACGGCCCGGGAGACCGCACCCTGCTGCCCCGGCTGATCGGCGCGGTCCGCGGCGGGCGCCTGTGGGCGGTCGGAGACGGTCGTCAGCGCATCAGCCTGACCTCGGTGGACAACCTGGTACAGGCGTGCATGCTGGCCGCGGAGGGCCCGGTGGACACCGGCGTGTTCAACGTGACCGACGCCGAGCCGGTCGTGCTGGACGACGCCCTCCGCCTTCTCCTGCGCGAGCGGGGGATCGCCGCCCGGCCGGCGTACCTGCCCGCCGCCGTCGCCGGGCCGCTGGCGGCCGTCGCCGAGACCGCCTTCCGCGTGCTGGGACGCCCGGACCCGCCGCGCCTCACGCGGTACGCCGTCGGCCATCTCGCCGTGGAGCGCACGCTGGACATCACCGCGGCCCGCGAGCGCCTCGGCTTCCGCCCTTCGCGAACGTCGTTCCGGGGAGCATCGCACTGGTGAGCCGCCCATGGACCACTTTTGATCACTATCTGTCATGACAAGTCTTGACAATGGGCATTGCGAGATCGTGGCGCAGATGCGACGGTCGATAGGACCGTTCGCGATGGGCAAGCGAACCGACGAGAGAGGCGCCACCGTGACCGATCTCCCTCAGCTGCCGTTCCAGCGGCGCCACCAGCTCGACGTGTCACCGACGTACCGCGAGCTGCGCCGGCAGGCGCCGATCACCAAGGTCCGCACCCAGACCGGTGACGAGGCGTGGCTGGTCACCGGCTACGAGGACGTCCGGCGCATGTTCGCCGACGACCGCCTCGGCCGCTCGCACCCCGACCCGGACTCGGCCGCGCGGGTGTCGGGCTCGGTGCTGCTCGGCGGCCCGATGGGCGACTACGAGACTGAGAAGGAAGAGCACCAGAGGATGCGCAAGCTGCTGGCGCCCGCGTTCTCGGCGCGCCGGATGAAGGCCCTGTCGGGCCACGTCCAGGAGCTGGTGTCCGGTCTGCTGGACGAGATGGCGCAGAAGACGCCGCCGGTGGACCTGCACGAGAACTTCTCCTTCCCGCTGCCCGTGCTGGTCATCTGCGAACTGCTCGGGGTGCCCTTCGAGGACCGCCACCACTTCCGCGCGCTGTCGGACGGCATGGCCGTCACGACCGACCCCGCGGCGTCCATGGCCGCGATGGAGAAGTTCAGCGCCTACATCCTGGAGTTGGTGCAGCAAAAGCGCAGGAACCCGGCGGAAGACGTCCTGTCGGACCTGGCGCACATGGACGCCGACGACAAGGAGATCGCCAGGCTGGGGGCGGGCCTGCTGTTCGCCGGGCACGAGACCACGGTCAACCGCATCGACTACGGCGTCGTCTTCCTCCTCGGCGACCTCGCCCAGCGTGACGCCCTCGCGGCCGACCCCTCGCTCGCGCCGGGTGTCGTCGAGGAGATCCTGCGCATGACCTCGCCCTCCGACCACGGCCTGGTGCGGTACGCGAAGGCCGACATCGAGGCCGGCGAGGTGACCATCCGCAGCGGGGACGCGGTGCTGCTCATGCCGTCGGCGGCGAACCGCGACGACAGCGTCTTCCCCGACCCGGACGCCTTCGACATCCACCGCGACAACCCCGAGCCGCACGTCGCCTTCGGATACGGCCACCACTACTGCATCGGGGCGAACCTGGCCCGGGTCGAGCTGAACGAGGTGTTCGGCACCCTGTTCCGGCGGTTCCCGACGATGGAGCTGGCCGTGCCCACCGAGGAACTGCGCACCCGCGGCGGCCGGTTGACCGGCGGGCTGATGGAGGTCCCCGTCACCTGGTGACCCGTCCCGGCCGCCTCGCCGGAAGGTTCTTCCGGTGTGTCGCGGCCGTGCGCAGTCGCGCGGCCACTCACCGTTACTAACCTGTTATCGATTACTGGTGCGGTGAGAGTTTGGGAGGCGCGATGCCGATGAGAGGCGATCGGGGTTCCCTGCGGCTGGGCGGGGCCCTCGGGCTCACCCTCGCGTCGGCCGTGGTGTGGGGGCTGGCCCACCTGCGCGCCGGTCGCCGCGCGGCCGGCGTCGCGCTGCTGGGGACGCACGTCGTGCTCGTGGCGAGCGTGACGGTGGCGGCCACGGCGTTGCGCCCCGAGGTGATCGCGCTCATGGTGCGGCCCGGCCGGCTCGCGGGCCTGGCCGTCGCGGCGGTGCTGGCCGGCGTGTCCTGGACGATGGTGATCCTCTGGTCCTATCGGCTCGCGCGGCCCCCCGTCCTCAGCGGGCCGGCACGCCTGCTGGGACGGGCGTCGGTCGGCCTGATGTGCGTCGCCGCCCTGCTGCCCACGCTCTACGCGGCGCGGCTCGCGTACGTGGGCCGCGAGGTGGTGACCACGGTGTTCACCCCGCGCGGCGCCGCCGCCCCGGCCGACCCGTGGCAGGGCAGGCACCGGGTCAACGTCCTGCTGATCGGGGCCGACGCGGCGGCCGGCCGTCCCGGCGCGCGCACCGACAGCATGTCGGTCGCGGCCATCGACACGAGGACGGGCAGGACGGTGCTGTTCGGCCTGCCGCGCAACCTCCAGCATGTGCCCATGCCCGAGGGGCCGGCCCGGCGGATGTTCCCCTTCGGCTTCGCCGGCGACGGCACGCCGGGCCACCCCGGCCTGCTCAACGAGGTGTACCAGTGGGGCGAGGACCACCCCGCGGCGGTGCCGGGCGCCCCTGCGGGGCGGCACGGCGCCGAACTGCTGAAACGCACGATCGGCGGCATCCTCGGCCTGCCCGTCGACTACTACGCGATGGTCGACATGAAGGGCTTCGCGCGGATCATCGACGCGACGGGCGGCGTCACGGTCACCGTCAAGCACGACATTCCCTACGGCCTCGCGGGCGGCGTCCTGCGGGCGGGCACCCGCAGGCTGAGCGGGGCGGAGGCCCTGTGGTTCGGCCGGTCCCGGTCGGACGGCGACGACTACGTCCGCATGGGGCGCCAGCGGTGCCTGCTGGACGCGGTCGCCAGGCAGGCCGACCCGCTCACGGTGATCAAAAGCTTCGACCGGCTCGCCGACGCGGCAAAGCGCTACATATCTACCGATATCACCCAAGAATCACTTCCGGCATTTATCGCCCTTTCACGCAAAATAAAGGACGCGCGCCTCGAAAGCGTGCAATTCGTGCCACCGCTCATCGACACCGCCGCCCCCGACTGGGCGCTGATCAGGGAGAAGGTGTCGGCCACGACGGGCGTCCCCATGCCCGAAGACGCCGGGAACCGGCGCGGAGACGACCAGGTCGCCCCCGGGGCGCGCGCTTCCGGGACGCCGTCCGCCACCCCTTCCCGAACGGAAGCACTGTCGCCCGACGCCTCTTGTAACTGATTCTCATATGGCCGGTTTAGGATGCAGTCGATCACCACGCTGATCGGGGAGACATGCTGAGCCTCTGGTACGACCGTCCCGCGGACGGGCCGGACGACCATGACGCGTGGGAAAGGCGGGCGCTGCCGATCGGCAACGGCAGGCTCGGCGCGATGATCTTCGGGCGGCTCGGCTCCGAACGGGTCGCGCTCAACGAGAGCACGCTGTGGACCGGCGGTCCCGGGTCCAAGGACGCCGGGCCGGGCGGCTACCGGTCCGGCGACTGGCCCGCGCCCCGGCCCGGCGTCCTGGACGAGGTCAGGCGGCGCGTCGCCGAGGAGGGCCGCGTCGATCCCACCGAGGCCGCCCGCCTGCTCGGCAACGCCGCCGGCGAGGACGGCCGCATCCCCGGCTTCGGCGCCTACCAGCCCTTCGGCGACCTGCTGCTCGACATCGCATCCCCGGCCGCCGCGGGCTCCCTCGGCACCGGCTCCCCCGCCACCGGCTCCCCCGGCACCGACTCACTCGGCACCGGGGCCGCGGCCGCCGCCTCCGGCGTCCGCGACTACCGCAGGGAACTCGACCTGGTGACGGCGATCGCGACCGTGCGCTACACGACCGGCGGCGTGCGCCACACCCGGGAGCACTTCGCCAGCCACCCCGCCCAGGTCCTCGTCCTGCGCCTGGCCGCCGACCGGCCCGGCCAGATCTCCCTGACCGTGCGCCTGTCCCCCGGCCCGCCGACCGCCCCGCCCGAGTACGGCGTGGCCCGGGGCCGGCTGACGCTGCGCGGAGCGCTGGAGGACAACGGGCTGCGGTACGAGGCGCAGGTCCAGGTGGTCGCCGAGGGCGGCCGGGTGACCGACCAGGCGGACGCGGTCGCCGTCCACGGGGCCGACGCGGTGACGCTGCTCGTGTCCGCGGGCACCGACTACGCCCGCGCCCACCCGCGCTACCGAGGGCCGCACCCGCACGACGCGGTCACCGCGCACGTCGACCGCGCGTGCGCGCGCACCTACGCCGACCTGCGCGCCGAGCACGTCGCCGACCATCGGGGCCTGTTCGACCGCGTCCGGCTCGACGTGGGCGGCGACGCCGCGGCCTGCCCGCCGACCGACCTGGCGCTCGCGGCGTACGGCGGCGGCGGCCCCGGCGACCGGGCGCTGGAGACGCTGCTGTTCGCCTACGGCCGCTATCTCCTCATCGCCTCCTCCCGGGAGGACTCCCCCTTGCCGGCCGGCCTGCGGGGCCTGTGGACCGACGGCCCCGCGCCGCCCGCTCACCGCGACCGGCACAGCGACGTCAACGTCCAGATGAACTACTGGCCGGCCGAGGTGACCGCGCTGAGCGAGTGCGCCGTCCCGCTGCTGCGCTTCGTCGACGCGCTGCGGGCCCCGGGGAGGGCCACCGCGGCCGCCATGTTCGGCTCGCCCGGCTGGGTGGTCCACTCCGACACCAACCCCTTCGGGTTCACCGGCGTGCACGACCGCCCGGCCTCGTTCTGGTTCCCCGAGGCCGCCGCCTGGCTCGCCCAGCACCTCTACGAGCACTTCCTGTTCGGCGGCGACCTCGGCCACCTGCGCGAGCACGCCTACCCCGTGCTCAAGGAGGCGGCGGACCTCTGGCTGGACAACCTGGTCGAGGACGGCGGCCTGGTGGTGTCCCCGAGCCACTCGCCCGAGCACGGGCCCTTCTCGGCCGGGGCGGCGGTCTCCCAGCAGATCGTGTGGGACCTGCTGGGCAACACCGTCGAGGCCGCCGACCACCTCGGCGTCGACCCGGGGTACCGCATGCTCAAGGCTCTGGGAGAGCTCGACGAGGGCCTGCGGGTCGGCTCGTTCGGGCAGTTGCAGGAGTGGCGGGAAGACTGGGACGACCCGGAGGACACCCACCGGCACCTGTCGCACCTGTTCGCCCTGCACCCGGGGCGCCGCATCCATCCCTGCACCGAGTACGGGGACGCCGCGCGGGTCACGCTGGAGCATCGCGGCGACGGCGGCGACGGCTGGAGCAGGGCCTGGAAGATCAACCTGTGGGCGCGGCTGCTCGACGGCGACCGGGCGCACCGCCTGCTGGGCGAGCAGCTGCGCCACGGCACGCATCCGAACCTGTTGGGCGCGCACCCGCCGTACCGGATCGACGGCAATCTGGGGACGACGGCCGGCATCGCCGAGATGCTCCTGCAGAGCCACCTCGGCGTGATCGACGTGCTGCCCGCGCCGCCCTCGGCGTGGCCGTGCGGCTCGTTCGACGGGCTGCGCGCCCGGGGCGGCCACACGGTGGGCGCCTCCTGGCGGGACGGCGCGCTGGTGGAGGTGCGGCTCCTGGCGGGCCAGGACGGTGAGGTGCGGCTGCGCAACCCGGCGTTCCTGAACGGGTGCCGCACCCGCGTCCCGTGCGCCGTCGAGGGGGACACCGCGGTGTTCCAGGCCGACGCCGGCCACACCTACCGCCTCGCCATCGGCTGACCCCCGCCGTCTCCCCGCCGCTTTCCCCGCGCCGCCTCGCCATCAGCCGGCCCGCGCCGCCTCTCCCGTCCCACCACTCACCGCTGACTCCTCGCCGACATAAACGCATATATCGCCATATAGGCAGGTAGGCGGCTCGCCTTCGGGCACCAACCGATAACGACGGACGCCGCGAACCCCTCCTCCGCTTGACATGTCGCGCCCCATGCCGTCTTATGGCATCTAACCGACTTATTAAGTAGGAAATTAGGGAGAGGTACATGAGGGTTCGCAGGCTACGAGCGATGGCGGCCGTGGTGGCCGCGGTCGCGGTGACCGCCCTCGCGGCTGCCTGCGGAGGGGATGGGGGATCCTCCGGCGGCGACGCTGCCAAGACCGAGGTCCGCCTCGGCTTCTTTCCGAACATCACGCACTCCACGGCCCTGGTCGGCGTCAAGAAGGGCTTCTTCGCCAAGGCCCTCGGCTCCGGCGTCACGCTGAAGACCGCCACCTTCAACGCCGGGCCGGCCGCGACCGAGGCGATCTTCTCCGACGCCATCGACGCCACCTACATCGGGCCGAACCCGGCCATCAACGCCTGGTCCAAGTCCAAGGGCGAGGCCATCAAGATCGTCGCGGGCGCGGCGTCCGGCGGCGTCTACCTGGTCGTCAAGCCCACCATCAACGACGTCGCGGACCTCAAGGGCAAGAAGATCGCCACGCCGCAGCTCGGCAACACCCAGGACGTGGCGCTGCGCTACTGGCTGCAGGAGAAGGGGATCACGACCGACACCAAGGGCGGCGGCGACGTCTCCATCGTCCCCCAGGACAACTCCCAGACCCTGCAGACCTTCGCCACCGGCGACATCGACGGCGCGTGGGTGCCCGAGCCCTTCGCCAGCCGCCTGGTGCTCGAGAGCAAGGGCAAGATCCTGGTCACCGAGGCCGACCTGTGGCCGGACAAGCAGTTCGTGATCACCCACCTGATCGTCAGGCAGCAGTTCCTCAAGGAGCACCCCGACCTGGTCAAGAAGCTGATCGAGGCGCACGTCGAGTCGACCGCCTACATCGAGTCCGACCCGGCGGGCGCCAAGGAGGCGATCAACGCCGAACTGCAGGACCTCACGGGCAAGCCGCTCAAGCCCGAGGTGCTGGACAGCGCGTTCAAGAACATCGCCTTCACCAACGACCCGATCGCGTCCTCCCTGGTCACCAGCGCCGACCACGCGGAGAAGGTCGGCCTGCTCGACCCGGTGGACCTGAACGGCATCTACGACCTCAAGATCCTCAACGAGGTGCTCGCCGCGAAGGGTCAGCAGGCGGTGAACGACAGGTGACCGGCCCCGCCCTCCCGGGCGGGCGCCGCGGCCCGTCCCGCCCTCGCGGCGGGACGAGCGCGCCGCCCCGCTCCGCCGGCGTCACCGGCGGCGGGGGCACCGAAGGTGGAAACAGCCGACACGGCGCCCACGGCCACCGGCCGGCGCGGGCGCCGGGTGAGGAGTCGAAGTGACAGCTCCGACAGAGGAGCTGCGCTCCAGCCGGATCGACGGGCACGGGCCCGCGGTCCGGCTGGACGCGGTCTCCAAGGTGTACGGCAGGGAGTTGCTCGCCCTGGACCGCGTGACGCTTTCGGTGAGCAAGGGCGAGTTCGTCTGCCTGCTCGGCGCGTCCGGTTGCGGCAAGAGCACGCTGCTCAACCTGGTCGCCGGGCTCGACCGCGCGACCGCCGGGACGATCGACACGGCCGGGGCGCGCATCGCGATGATGTTCCAGGAGCCCGCGCTGTTCCCGTGGCTCACGGTCTCGGCCAACATCGAGCTGGCGCTGCGGGTGACCGGCAAGGCCAAGAGCACGACCAGGAAGGAACGCCGCGCGCGGGCGGCCGAGCTGCTGGAGATCGTCCATCTCGGCGGCTTCGGCGCCAAGCGGCCGCACGAGCTGTCCGGCGGCATGCGCCAGCGGGTCGCGCTCGCCAGGGCGCTCGCCCAGGAGGCCGACGTGCTCCTCATGGACGAGCCCTTCGGCGCGCTGGACGCCATGACCCGCGACCTGCTCCACGACGAACTGGAGCGCATCTGGCGCGAGCGGGAGCTGACGGTCCTGTTCGTGACGCACAACGTGCGCGAGGCCGTCCGCCTCGGCGACCGGGTGGTCCTGCTGAGCAGCAGGCCCGGCACGGTGATCGAGGACCACCCCGTGACGCTGCCCCGTCCCCGCCGCACCGACTCCGGCGAGGTCGCCGAGCTGGCCGCGGGCATCACCGACCGGCTCCGCCGCGAGGTCCTGCGCCACGCGCGCCCCGCACAGCGGTCGTCCTCGGCCGAAGCCGTCCCCGCCGGAGCCGACCGATGACCGCCGACGTCTCCCAGCACCTCGCCGGCCTGGACGCCCTGGAGCTGTCCGGCGGAGAACGGCGCGGCGTCGCCGCGCGCGTCTGGGCGCGGGCATGGCCGATGTTCTCGGCGATCGTCCTCGTCTTCGCCATCTGGCAGGTGGTGGTCCTCACCGGCTGGCGTCCCGAGTACGTCCTGCCCGGCCCGATCGCGGTCCTCGGAGAGCTGGGGCACCGCGTCGGCGACCTGGAGTTCTGGGGCGCCGTGGCGGTGACCATGCGCCGCGCCATCACCGGATTCGCCGTCGCCATGCTGGTGGGGCTGGTGGTCGGCGCGGCGGTGTCCCGGGTGCGGCCGCTGCGCGCGGCGTTCGGCTCGCTCATCACGGGTCTGCAGACCATGCCGTCCATCGCGTGGTTCCCGCTGGCGATCCTGCTGTTCAAGCTGAGCGAGAGCGCGATCCTGTTCGTGGTGGTCCTCGGCGCCGCGCCGTCCATCGCCAACGGGCTGATCGCCGGCGTGGACTACACCCCGCCGATCCTGCTGCGCGCCGGGCACATCCTCGGCCTGCGGCGCCTGGCGCTCTACCGGCACGTCATCCTGCCCGCGTCGCTGCCGTCGTTCCTGTCCGGCCTCAAGCAGGGCTGGGCGTTCGCGTGGCGGTCGCTCATGGCGGGAGAGCTGCTGGTGATCATCGCGCACCAGACGTCGATCGGCGAGCAGCTCGACAACGCGCGTGAACTGTCCGACGCCCCAGGGCTGCTCGCGACGATGATCGTGATCCTGGTCATCGGCATCGTCGTGGACATGTGCTTCGGCGCGGCCGACAACGCTCTCCGGCGCCGCTGGGGGCTCGACCAGCGCGTCGGCTGATGCGGATCTCCGCCAGAACGCAGTACGCCCTGCGCGCCGCCGCGGAGCTCGCGGCCGCTCCCGCGGACCGCCCGGTGTCCGCCGAGCGCATCGCGAGCGCCCAGGACATCCCTCGCAGATTCCTGGACAACATCCTGCTCCAGCTGCGGCGCGCGGGGCTCATCGAGAGCCAGCGGGGCCCCGACGGCGGATACTGGCTGGCCAGGCCGGCCACGGAGATCACGCTGGCCGACATCATCCTGGTGATCGAGGGCGTGCCGTCCCACAGCGAGCGGTTCCCCGGCGTCGCCGGGCCGCTGGCCGAAGTGTGGTCGGTGCTGCGCACGTTCGAGAACACGACGCTCACCGATATCACGCTGGCCCACATCGCCAGCGGCTCCCTGCCGCCGCTCTCATCCCCGCCCCTGCCCGCGCCGCCCCGCTGAGCACGGCCGTCCGGGCGTCGCCCGGACGGGACACCATCGGCGTCCAGACGGGACACCATCGTTGGAGCGCGCGGACGGCGGCAACTGTGGAAGACTTCCCCATCTGCTAATTTCTCGCGCTATCGCCCGCGAAGGGGCACTTTGGATGGGAACTCCTGGGCAACTGGTGGTGAAGCGGTACCGGCTGGTGCGAGCCCTCGGGCAGGGCGGCATGGGCATGGTGTGGGAGGGACACGACACCCTTCTCGACCGGCCGGTCGCCGCCAAGGAGGTCCTCGTCCCGCGCAGGCTCGACTCCCGCCAGCGGCTCCAGATGCTCCATCGGACCTCCCGGGAGGCGCGCACGGCGGCGCGACTCAACCACCGCACCATCGTGGGCGTCTACGACGTCGCCGAGGAGGACGGGCATCCGTGGATCATCATGGAGCTCGTCCCGTCCCGGTCCCTGGACCGGGTGCTCGCCAGCGAGGGTCCCCTGTCGGTGCCCAGGGCGGCGACGATCGCGAGTGAGGTGCTCACGGCGCTGTCCATCGCCCACTCCGCCGGCGTGGTCCATCGCGACGTCAAACCGGCGAACATCCTGATCGGCTATGACGGGCGGGTGGTGCTCAGCGACTTCGGCATCGCCACCTCGCTCGAAGACCCCTACACGCAGCACAGCGGCACCGTCGGCTCGCACGGCTTCGTCGCTCCCGAACGCCTCGACGGCGCGCCCGCGGCTCCGGAGGGCGATCTGTGGTCGCTGGGCGCGACGCTCTTCGCCACCGTCGTCGGCCGGCCGCCGTTCGAGAACTCCATGGGCCCGCTGGCCTCGCTGCTCGCCCAGGACGCCGAGCTGGCCAGGGTGCCCGACGCACTGCGCCCCGTGCTGGCCGGCCTGCTGGCCAAGGACCCCGCCAGACGGATGACCGCCGCGCAGGCCAAGGCCCTGCTCGAACCGCTCCGCTCGCCTCCGCCGGCGCAGGCCGCCCCCCGCCCGCGTGGGCTCACCGGCCGTACCAAGCTGCTGGCCGGCGTGGCGGCGGCCATCGTGGTCGCGGTCGCCATCGGCGGGTGGGCGGTGCTCCGTCCCCCCGGCGCCGCGACAGCCGCGCCGGACGGCGCCTCCGCCTCGGGCGCTCCCACCTCCAGCGTGCTGTCCAGCCGCGCGGCCTCGGCCGCGACGGCCTCACCGGCCCCGAGCCGGATGCGGCTGAAGTGGTACGACGCCGAGGACGGCTGGCGGGCCGGGGTCCCGCGCAGCTGGCGGCTGTCGATCCAGCGGGGCCGCCACACCTGGGCGGCGCCGACGGGCACCGCCTATCTGAGCGTGGAGGTCGTCGAGGCGCGAGGACGCGACCCGCTGGACGTGCTCGCCGAAGTCGAGGCGTCCCTGTCGGCCTCGGTGCGGAAGTACCACAGGATCCGCCTGGAGAAGCTCCCGTCCCTGGCCCCGTCTTCGTCCCCGGCACCGTCCCCGTCGCCCTCCGCGGCGACCGGGTCGCCGGCCGCCGAGAGCACCGGCCCGGCCAGGCAGGCACGCGCCAAGCGCGTCGTCATCGCCGAGTGGGAGAGCACCTGGACCGGCCCGGGCTACCACTCGTGGGCCGTCAAGGGCGTGCCCTACCACGAGTCGCAGCGCGTGATCGTGACCGGCGACCGGATCGGCGTCATCGGCTGGGCGACCACCCGGACCGAGTGGGACCGACTCCGGCCCACCATGGACGCCGTCTTCAAGTACTACCGCCCCCGCGCCGCCCGTCCCTGACCGCGGTCCCCGGGCGGCCCCGGGCCGGACACCGGTGGACGGGTGCCAGGCGGTGCGCCCCGGCCCGGGCGAGCACCGGCGGAAGCGGCCGGCCGGCGGGTCAGGACTTGGTGAAGAGCAGGAATCCACAGGGTGACGCGTGCCATGATGTGCGCGGTCATACTTGCAATGGTTTTCATAACCAGATTGGATCCCTCGTATGAGAGTCGCCTTCGTCGGGAAGGGCGGCAGCGGAAAGACCACGCTGTCGTCCCTGTTCGCCCGGCACGTCGCACGGCAGGACGGCCCCGTGGTCGCCATCGACGCCGACATCAACCAGCATCTGGGCCTGGTACTGGGCCTCGATCCAGCGGCCCTGCCCGAGCCGCTGGGCGCCCACATCAGCGAGATCAAGGACTATCTGCGCGGTGACAACCCGCTGATCGCCTCGGCCGCCTCCATGATCAAGACGACGCCGCCCGGCCGCGGGTCACGGCTGGTGGGCCTCACCGACCCGTTCTTCATCGACCGGTTCGCGACCCCCGTCCAGGGGTTCCAGCTCATGGTCACCGGCCCCTTCAACGAGGACGACCTCGGCGTCGCCTGCTACCACTCCAAGGTCGGCGCGGTCGAGCTGTTCCTCAACCACCTGGTCGACGGGCGCGACGAGTACGTCGTCGTCGACATGACGGCGGGGGGCGACTCCTTCGCCTCCGGCATGTTCACCCGCTTCGACATGACCTTCCTGGTCGCCGAGCCCACACGGCAGGGCGTGAGCGTCTACCGCCAGTACCGCGACCACGCCCGCGACTTCGACGTGCCCATCGCGGTGGTCGGCAACAAGGTCCACTCGGCGGCCGACGTCGAGTTCCTCAAGGAGCAGGTCGGCGACGACCTGCTGGTGTGCCTTGAGCACTCTCCGGCGATCCGCGCCATGGAACAGGGCCGCGCGTTCACCCTGGACGATCTGGAGCCGGCCAACCGAGAGGCGCTCGCGGTCCTCCTGAGCCGGGTGCGGGCGCAGGAGAAAGATTGGGAGCGGTTCGGCCGCCAGACCATCGAGTTCCACGTCCGCAACGCCGGCGCCTGGGCGAACCGCGCCACCGGCGAGGACCTCCTCAAGCAGATCGACCACGGCTTCGTCTTCGGCGAGCGCCCCGTGGTCCCCGCCGGCTGACGCCCCTGCGCGCTCCGCGTCCACGTGACTGTCCCTTTTCCGCCACCTGGAGCCGACCCGGCGTGACGCCTAACGTCGGAGTCGCCCATCTCGAGAGGAGAACCCAGCATGTCGCTGACCGTTCCGAACGAGCTCGTCGAGCAGGCCCGCGCCGGTGACGTGGACGACGAGGCGTTCCTCGCCTGCGTCCGCGACTCCCTCCCGTACGCCTGGTCGCTGATCACCGGGCTGGTCCGGCAACGCCAAGAGAGCGGAGCCGAGTTCGCCGACAACCACACGCCGCCGCCGGACGAGGCCGCGCGGGGCCAGTTGCTGCGCTGCCTGGCGAGCGACTCGATGCGCGGGGCGCTGGAGCGCCACTTCGGCGTGCGGCTCGCGTTCCAGAACTGCCACCGCGTCGCGGTGTTCGATCCTGCGGCCGAGAAGGCCCACGCGGAGTTCGTCACCGCCAGGGCCCAGATCCTCAACCAGCGGCCCGAGCTGGTCGACTGCTGAGGCCCCCTCCTCCGCGTTCGACGCCGGCTGATGTCCGCGTCCGGCACGCCGGCCCGACGTCCGCGTGCCGGCGCGCCGGCCTCACGTCCGCGCCCGCTCGACGAAGGGGGACCGCACAGGCGTGGTGAGGTCGGCGGCGAGGTAACGGGCCGCGACCTGCAGCGCCCTGAGCGTCACCGCGACGGACGGGCGGCTGACGCTCGCCGTCCTGACGACGGCCCGCACCTCCCGGGTGACCGGGTTCCCGGGGATCTCGCGCACCACGACGCCCCGTACGCCGGCCGCGAGGGCCAGCGCCGGCACGGCGGCGATCCCGATGCCCTTGGCGACCAGGCTGAGCACGGTGCCCAGCCCTTCGAACTCCCACGGCACGGGCAGAGCGCCTCCGACGTCCGACAGCAGCCGGTCCACCGCCATCCGCGACGGCTCCCCGTCGGGGGTGGCCATCCACGGCTCGTCGCGCAGGGCCGTGAGGTCCACCGGCACCGATGTGTCGGCCATCCGGTGGCGGCGCGGCACGACGAGCACGATGGGGTCGTGCAGCAGCGGCAGCACGCGCAGGGCGTCGGTGCCGCGCGTGCGCACGCCCCCGTACCAGTCGTCGACCAGGGCGATGTCGGCCTCGCCCGCCTCGACCTCCCTGATGCCGCGGCCCGAGCGCCCCTGGCGCAGCCGCAGCGACAGGGCGGCGTGCCGGCGCAGCGACCGCACGAGCACGGGGGCGAACGCGACGGCCGCCGTGGGGAAGGCGGTCACGACCACGCGGCCCGAAGGGGTGGCGGCGTGGGCCGACAGGTCGGACTCGGCGGCCTCGACCAGAGAGAGGATCCGCTCGGCGTGCCGGACCAGCCGGTACCCGGCCTCGGTGAGCTCGGCGCTGCGCGAGGTGCGGTCCAGCAGTACCGAACCCGCTTCGCGTTCGAGGGTGGCGAGCTGCTGCGACACCGCCGAGGCGCTGTACCCGAGCGCGGCCGCCGTCGCGGCGATGCTGCCTCTTCGGGCGAACTCGCGCAGCAGGGACAACCGCCGTAAGTCGAGCATCGGTTCTCCTTATGGTCACCACCGAAAAGCCTCGCTTGTGGCGATGGGTGTACCCGGTCAGGCTGGGCAGGTCCCCAATCACCAGGAGGTTATGACCATGAACGTCACACTTTCGGCCACCCTGGCCGCTAATGAGGACATTGCCCGAAGACGCCGCGCCGGGGAACGGATTTTGAACCTGGCCTTCGGCGAGGCAGGGCTCCCCGTCCACCCGGCGCTGCGCGAACGCCTCGAAGCGGCCTCGCGGGAGAACGGCTACGGACCGGTCGCGGGCGCCGCGGCCCTGCGCGAGGCGGCCGCCGGCTACTGGGAACGCCGCGGGCTGCCCACCGATCCGGACCTGGTGGTCTGCGGCCCCGGCAGCAAGCCCTTGCTGTACGCGCTGCTGCTCGCGATCGGCGGCGACATCGTGCTGCCCATGCCGAGCTGGGTGAGCTACGCGGCCCAGGCCGGACTCGCCGGCGTTCACCCGATCATGGTTCCGGCGCCCCCCGACGAGGGAGGGACGCCCGATCCCGAACAGGTGGCGGCGGCCGTGCTGCGAGCCCGCGCCCAGGGCCGCTCAGTGGGCTCGGTGCTGGTGACGCTGCCCGACAACCCGACCGGCAGGCTCGCGACGCCGCGTACCGTGCGGCGCCTGGCCGAGGTGGCCCGCGAACTGGACTTGATGATCATCTCTGACGAGATCTACCGCGACCTGGTCCACGACCCTGACGCGGCCTTCCTCGGCCCGGCCGGCATCGCGCCCGAGCGCACCGTGGTCACCAGCGGGCTGAGCAAGAGCCTCGCCCTCGGCGGATGGCGCATCGGGGTGGCGCGGCTGCCCTCCCGGCCGCTGCTGGACGTGGTGCTCGCCGTCGCGTCCGAGATCTGGTCCAGCCCGGCCGCCCCGGTGCAGCACGCCGCC
This sequence comes from Sphaerisporangium sp. NPDC049457, assembly GCF_055586705.1. Lineage (NCBI taxonomy): Bacteria > Bacillati > Actinomycetota > Actinomycetes > Streptosporangiales > Streptosporangiaceae > Sphaerisporangium > Sphaerisporangium sp. NPDC049457. The sequence goes on from NZ_JBVJHR010000004.1 coordinate 245,520, forward strand.
GCGTACGCCTACACCGAGCCGCCGGAGCTGGTGGAACGGATCACGGCGAGCAGGAGGCTGCACGGCATCGTGGCCCGCGCGGTGGCCGGCCGCTTCTCCCGGGCGGGCGCCGTCGTGGCCGAGCCTCAGGGCGGTTTCTACATGTATCCAGATTTCACCCCGCTCGAACGGTTCGGCACCTCCACGGAGCTGGCCGCGGCCCTGCTCGACCGGCACGGCGTCGGCGTGCTGCCGGGAACGGCGTTCGGCGACCGGCCCGCCAACCCGCGCGTACGGGTCGCCACGAGCCTGATGTACGGCGAGGACGAGGAGCGGCGGCTGGCCGCGCTCGAAAGCCGCGAACCACTCCGGCTGCCCTGGATATCGGCCGGCCTGGACCACCTCGACGAGGCCCTCGCGGCGCTCGGCGACGGGGGCCGTCCGGCCGCCTTGGTCACCCCCTCGCTGGCGCCCGCGGCGCCATGATCTCTTTTACCTATCCTTTACCGTCGCCGCGGGGCCGCAAGTCGGTGTGATCATGCCGCTGAGCTGCGGATTCACCCATATGCTCACCTCTTGTCCGGACGCTCACCGAGATGTTCCATCCGATTTGGTGCAGAGTCCGCCATGGAGCCCCCATCATGTGCTCATGCCCGCTTTTGTCACCCTGTCCGGGCGCTCCGTGCGCCTGGAACCGCTCAGCCTCGCGGTGGTCGACGACCTGGTCGCCGCGGCGAGTGAAGACCGTTCCACCTACGCCTTCACTCGGGTTCCCGTAGGCCGGGAAGAGATGACCTCGTACGTCGAGGCCGCTCTGGCTGAGCAGGCGGAGGGCCGCACCATGCCCTTCGCCATCCGGTGGCTGCACACCGGCGAAATCGTCGGCGCCACCCGTCTCATGCACCTGGAGTACTGGCAGGGCCCCCTGCCCTGGCCTCCCGGCGCGCGGGGCGTGGTGGGGGAGGTCCCGTCCGTGGCGGACATCGGTTACACCTGGCTGGCCGCATCGGCCCAGGGCACCGGCGTGAACCGGGAGAGCAAGTACCTACTGCTCTCGCTCGCCTTCGAGACCTGGCAGGTCCACCGCATCACCCTCAAGGCAGACGTACGCAACCAGCGATCACGGGCCGCCATCGAAGCCCTCGGCGCACACCTCGACGGGGTGCGGCGGGCGGAGAGCCGAGGCGCCGACGACACGGTCCGAGATACGGCGTACTACTCGATCCTCAGCTGCGAGTGGCCCGCGGTCCGAGAACGGATGCACGCGAGGCTCGGTCTCGTGGAAGCGGCGTGAACTCCCCGTACCTTCGATGAATCCTTGGAACGCACAGCCCGCCCGGCGGCCTTCGCGGCCGCCGGGCGGGCTGTCGTGTTCCCCCGCTGTTCCCCTGTACTGCGAGCTCCCCCTGCTCTCCGGGTCTCCCCGGCACTTCCCCCCTGACACCCGGTTCCCCGGCGCACACCCCCCGTGTGCTGCCGGTTCGCCGGCACTTCCCCCGTGTTCACCGGATCACCCCGGCGATGAATTACGCCCCAGGAGGTGTCACTTCCCCCGTTCGTCCCCCTGGGGCGTCCCCTGTGGGGCTCCCGCGGCGCGTCCCCAACGTGCCGCGGGCTCGCCGCGCGGATGAGGCGTGGGGCCTCATCCGGCGGACGTCTCGGCGTCGTGGATCACTCCTCGCCGTCGGCCTCGTAGATGTAGTTCCAGCGGCCGCAGTACTTCTTGGCGCCGTGGTGGTTGGACCAGTAGCAGGTGCGGACCTGGATGCTGTCGACGTCGTCGGAGGAGAAGTGGAAGGAGCGGTAGCCGCTGGAGCCGCACTTCTTGGCCCAGTAGGTCGACTCGTCGCCGTCCTCGTTCTCGAACTTGACCTGGACGTAGCCGCAGAGCCAGCCCGGCGAGTACTTGTCGTAGAGCTTGCCCACGACGTGGAAGTCCCCGTCCCCGTCCTCGTAGACGTGGCCCCTGGCCTTGGCGCGCGAGCCGTTGTAGTACTTGGAGTAGTAATAGCCCCAGTGGTCGTCGAAGTCGTAGCTGGAAGCGGACGCGACCTGGGTGGCGGTCGCGGCGGACGCCGAGGAGGCGACGGCGGGGAGGCCCACCGCGATGACCGCGGAGGCGGCGGCGAGGCCGAGGACGTTGCGGATGGAGTGGCGCATTGTGGTTCTCCTATTGAGGGGTTCCCCCGTGTGCCTGCTGCTTCGGGGCTTATGACCAAAGTGATAGAACCCATCGCCTGCAGGTCGCTTACAACGGCCTTACCTCCACCTGCAAGGCGCTTGCCGACCCCTGCCGGATCCCGGTTCCCCGGTCCTGGATCCGGCTGCGGTGCCGCCGCCGCTCGCGGCCGCCCCCGTTGAGCGGGCCACGTTCGAACGTGCCCTCAGCATCACCCCGGCCGCTCAACGCCAGATCAATGAGAAATCAACGACTCGATTAACGCCGGGGCGATCGCATAGGGGACAAAGCATGTGGGGACCTATCATTTGAAATTAGAACTGTCTTAAGGGTGGAGAAGTAGAGAAATGGCTGGTCAAGAGGGTTCGGCTGGCCTTCGCTTCGCGGTGCTCGGACCGGTTCAGGCCTGGCTGTCCGGCCGGGAGGTCGAGCTGGGCACGCCCTTGCAACGATCCATCCTCGCTATGCTGCTGCTCCGCGAGGGCCGCGCCGTGACCCCGATGGAGATGATCGACGCCATCTGGGGCGAGGACGCCCCGCCACGGGCGCTCGGCGCGCTGCGCACGTACGTGTCCCGGCTGCGCGCCGTGCTGGAGCCGGACCGCTCGCCGCGCATGCGCCCTGAGCTGCTGACCTCGGTGGGCAGGGGGTACGCGCTCCGCCTTCCTCCCGACGCCCTCGACCTCGCGCTGTTCGAACGCTCGGTGGCCGCCGCGGAGGCGCGGCGCAAGGCGGGCGACCTGACGGGCGCGGCCGACACCGTGCGCGACGCCCTCGCCCTGTGGTCGGGAGAACCGCTCGCCGGCGCCCTCGGGCCGTACATCGAAAGCCAGCGGGGCAGGCTCGTCGAACGCCGCATCGGCGTGGTCGAGAACCTGATGGAGCTGGACCTGGCGCTCGGCCGGCACGCCGACGTCATCCCCGAGCTCCTCGCCCTGACCGCCGAGCATCCGCTCAGGGAGCGGCTGCGCGGCCAGCTCATGCTCGCCTACTACCGCTGCGGGCGACAGGCGGAGGCGCTGGCGGTGTTCTCCGACACCCGGCGGGCGCTGGTCGACGAGCTCGGCATCGACCCCGGCCACGAGCTGTCCACCCTCCATCAGCGCATCCTCGCCGCCGACCCCCGGCTGGCCTGGACGACCGCCGCGGCGGAACGGCGCCCCGCCGACCGCCCCTCCTCCACCGGCGCCGCAGAGCGCCGCGAGCCGGCGCGCGAGACGCACTCCCCCGCCTCCCGGCAGGCGGGCGACACGTCCTTCCCGGGCGGGGAGGCGGAGGAGGCCGAGCACGAGGGCTTCCAGGACATGCCCCGGCCCGCGCAGCTCCCCGCCGCCGTGAGCGACTTCACCGGCCGCAGGCAGGTCGTCAACCGGCTGCGCACCCTGCTGACCAGCGCCACCGGCACCGAAGGCGTGCCCGTCGCCGCCGTCTCCGGCATCGGCGGCGTCGGCAAGACGACCGTCGCCGTGCACGTGGCCCACTCGCTGCACGAGGTGTTCCCCGACGGCCAGCTGTACGCCGACCTGCGCGGCTACAGCAAGGAGCCGACGGCGCCCGAGTCGGTGCTGGCCGCGTTCCTGCGCGCCCTCGGCATCCCGGTGGACATCATTCCCGACGGCCTCGCCGAGCGCGGCGCGCTGTTCCGCTCGCTGCTCGCCGACCGGCAGATGATCGTCCTGCTGGACAACGCCCGCGACGCCGAGCAGGTGGAGCACCTGCTGCCCGGCACGGCCGGGTGCGCGGCGATCATCACCAGCCGGGGCAAGCTGGCCGACCTGCCCTCGGCCCGCCTGCTGGACCTGGAGGTCATGGAGCCGGACGAGGCCCTGACGCTGTTCGCCGCGGTCGCGGGCCCCGAGCGCGTGGCGGCGGAGCGCCCCGCCGCCATGGACGTGGTCGCCATCTGCGGCTTCCTGCCGCTGGCCGTGCGCATCGTCGCCGCCCGCCTGGCCGCGCGGCCGTCGTGGACGGTGGCCTCGCTCGTCCCCCGGCTCGCCGACGAACGCCGCCGCCTGAACGAGATGCGCATCGGGCACCTCGCCGTGGACGCCACCTTCTCGCTCGGCTACAGCCAGCTCGACCCGGTGCAGGCGCGCGCGTTCCGCCTGCTCTCGCTGCCCAACGGCCCGGACATCGGCGTCCAGGCCGCGTCCTCGGTGCTGGCGTTGAGCATGATCGAGACCGAGGACATCCTGGAGTCGCTGGTCGACGTCAGCCTGCTCGAAGCCCCCGCCCCCGGCCGCTACCGCTTCCACGACCTGCTGCGGCTGTTCGCCCGCAAACAGGCGGAGCTGACCGAGAGCCCGGAGGCCGGGGCGCTGGCGCTGCGCCGCCTGCTCGGCTTCTACCTGTCGTCGGCCGAGGCCGCGCACCGGCTCGCCTACGAGGGCAGCGTGATCTCCGACCACCTGGTGTCCTCGGGCGTCCCCGGGCGGAGCTTCGCGGGCGCGGACGAGGCCGTGACCTGGCTCACCGTCGAGGCCGAGGCGCTGTTCGCCACGATCGGCCAGATCGCCGAGTCGACCCCGGCGGCCGAGGCGCTGTCGCCCGCCGCCGACCTGCTGGTCGCCATGGAGCCGCTGCTGGAGTCCGGCGCCTACGTCCGCGAGTTCGCCTCCCGCGCGGGCGCGGTGATCGCGGCGGCGCAGGCCGTCAACGACAAGGTCGGCGAGCTGCGCTGCCGCTACGTCCTCGGCCGCGTGCTGTTCGGGAGCAACCGGATGGACGACGCCGAGGAGCAGTTCCGCGCGGCCCTGGACCTGGCCGACTCCACCGGCGACCACATCGTCACCGGCGAGATCTACAACGGCCTGGCCGTCGTCGCCGGGCGCAGGCGCCGCCACCAGGACGCGCTCGCCCTGTTCGACTCCGCGCTCAAGGCGTACCGGGACATCGGCGCGGCGGCGGGCGAGGCGCTCGTGGCCAGCTACTCGGCCCGCGACCATCTGGGGCTCGGCAACAGCGAGGAGGCGATCGCCGCCGCCCACCGCGGGCTGGCGATCTTCACGGAGCTGGGCAGCGAGCCCGGCATGGCCCGCGCGCGCTACCAGCTCGGCATCGTGCTGTCCCGGGTGGGCCGCCTCACCGAGGCGGTCGTGCACCACGCCGAGTGCCTGGACTTCTTCCGGGCCGGCGGCCAGAAGGTCTGGGAGCAGCGGGTGTGCACCCGGCTCGCCGAGACGTTCATCGCGGCCGGGCGTTACAAGGACGCGGCGCGGTACGCCGAGCAGGCCCTCACCCTGAGCAGGGAGATCGGTCACCCGTACGGGGAGGCGCTGTCGCTGACCGTGCTAGGCCGGGCCCTCGCCGGCCTCGGCAGCGTCCGGCGGAGCGGCGACTGCCTCAAGCGGGCTCTGGAGATCTTCACTCGGCTGGGATCCCCCGAGGCCGACGACCTGCGGACGCTGCTGAAGCTCGATCAGGTCGGCGATTAGCTCGCGAACCCCGCTCATCGGCTCGTCGTCTAATCGGGTCATCCACACATGGTTTATCAACGTATATCCCGACATCGTGGGCGGCTGTGAGAGTGCCCGGCCGGTCGTCTGCCGCCGCTGGGCGCTGGGGGCCCGGTTGGTTTACCGGTAGCGCGTTCGCGGCGGCCGTCCGCCTGACGACGACCGGCCGGACGTCAGCACGGATCTTGAATCCCCCAAGCTCCGTGCTTACGTCCCGAAGGCTCCCGTCCAGGGTTCAACATCGGATCAACAGCGGATGAAACGCCTGGGAGCGGCGGGCGAGGCCCAGATCACCTGGGGTTCCGGGATGGTCAAGTCAACGGCAAGCCGCGAGTAAGCGGGTAGGTGTACGACTGAGATGTACGCCCGCGCCACCCGCACCAAGGAGCGGACCCAATGCTGATCCCGTGCTTCGCCTGTGAGTCCCGGTTCCGTCCGGACGAGTACTTCCTCGCGTGCCACGACTACAACCGCGGCATGGATCTCGTCGCCTGGACCTGCCCGCACTGCGGCAACCGGGACGACCTCAGGGTGCTGCCCGACGCGATCGGCTTCGGTTACCCGCGCCGCGGGCGCTTCGACGTGCAAGACCGCTTCCGCGTCCCCGGCCTGCGCCGCCACCGGCTGGACATGCGCCTGGACATCTCGCTGAACAAGGAGGTCTGGCGCGTCCCCACCCGCCTCCGCCAGCTCACCTGATGGCCGGTTCTCCGGCGGCCGGCCTCCTGGCGGCCGGGTCCGTCCTCCGCGACGGCGCGCCGAAGCGGTAGGCGCGCGGAGACGCGCCCATCACCCGCTTGAAGGCATTGCTGAAGGAGCTTTCCGATCCGTACCCGCAGTCGGCCGCGATGGCGTGGACCGTACGGTCGGTGCGGCGCAGCTGCCGGCCGGCGGAGTGCATGCGCCAGCGCAGCAGGTAGTCCAGCGGCGCCGAGCCGACGGTGGCCTTGAACCTCAGCGCGAAGCTCGACCGCGACATGCCGGCCGCGGCGGCCAGCTCGGCCACCGTCCACTGGCGCGCCTTGTCCTCGTGCATGAGCCGGAGGGCGGCGCCGATCCCCGGGTCGGTCAGCGCGCCGAGCCAGCCGCGCGGCGCACGGCCCTCGGCCGCGTGCGCGCGCAGGGCCTGGACGAAGATGATCTGCGCGATGCGGTCGGCCATGAACTCGCTGCCGAGGCCGGGGGCGGTGTTCTCGTGGGCGAGCAGCGTGAGCGCCGCGCGCAGCGTCTCGGCCTGGCCGGATCTCGCCGGCGTGTGGACGAACGGCGGCAGGACGTCCAGCAGCAGCGCGGCGTTCGCTTCGTCCAGTCTGATCGGCCCGCCGACGATCACGACCTCGTCGGCGGTGCCGTAGCGCAGCACGCCGTCCACGGCCTCGCGGTAGGCGATGGGCGCGTGCACGGCCTCGGTCTCAAGGTCACCGGCGATGCGATAGGGAGTCCCGCCGCTGATCAGGTAGCAGTCGCCCTCTTCGACGTGCACCGGCTCGGTGTCCCCCACCGTGACCCAGCAGGACCCGGCGAGCACGGCGCAGCACTTCACGTGCGGGTAGCCGTCGAAGCGCAGCGCCCAGGGACCGCCCGCCTCCAGGCGCGAGGGGGTGATGCTCTCGACGTTCAGCAAGGACAGCACGTTGGACAGCGGATCCACGTCGGCTCCGGACGATCGCTCAAGAAAATCGGACTTTCTCGCATGGATTGTCGCGGGTGAACCTCGTAACGTGCAAGGCGACTGTCAACAAGGGGGACAAAACATGAAATATCGCCCACTGGGCCGTACGGGGGTCTACGTATCGGAGCTCTGCCTCGGCGCGATGACGTTCGGCGGCGCCGACCACCCGGTGTTCAAGATGGTCGGCGGGCTGGGGCTCAAGGACACCGACCGGATCGTCGGCGCCGCCCTGGACGCCGGGATCAACTTCATCGACACCGCGGACATGTACGCCGCCGGCGAGTCGGAGACGCTGCTCGGCCAGGTGCTCGACGGCCGCCGCGACGAGGTCGTCCTGGCCACCAAGCTCGCCGCCCGCACGGGACCGGGCCCGAACGACGTCGGCCTCTCGCGCCTGCACATCGCGCGCAGCCTCGACGACAGCCTGCGCAGGCTGCGGACCGACCACATCGACCTGTACCAGATCCACAGCATCGACCCCCACACCCCGATCGAGGAGACGCTGCGCGCGCTGGACGACGCCGTACGCCAGGGCAAGATCCGGTACATCGGCTGCTCGAACCTCGCGGCGTGGGAGGTGGCCAAGGCGCTCGGCGTCTCGGCGGCGCGCGGCCTGTCCGACTTCGTCTCGGTGCAGTCCTACTACTCCCTGGTCGGACGCGACGTCGAACGCGAACTGATCCCGATGCTGAAGTCCGAGGAACTGGCCCTGATGGTGTGGAGCCCGCTCGCCGGCGGCCTGCTGTCGGGCAAGACCGACCGCACGGGCGTCTCCGACGCCGGGGCACGGCACGCCCAAGGGCAGTTCATCCCGGTCGACATGGACAAGGCCTATGACGTCATCGACGTGCTCAAGGCCGTCGCCGCCCGCCACGAGGTGAGCGCGGCCCGCGTCGCGCTCGCCTGGGTGCTGGCCCAGCCCTCCGTCACGAGCGTCATCATCGGCGCCCGGCGGATCGACCAGCTCACCGACAACCTGGCCGCGACCGACCTGACCCTCACCCCCGAGGACCTGTCCCAACTGGACGAGGTCAGCCGCGAAGCCACCCCGTACCCGACATGGGTGCAGCAGGCCGGCCTGGCGGACCGGCTCCCACGGCCGGCGTGAGATATCCGGGCGTCTCCGCCGATTCTCCCGCCGTAGTCGTCATGCGCGGGAGTTCTTTCGCATGACGCTCTTCCACCCACCATGGGGAGCATTAACCATAAATCACGACAAATAGAGATATGCACCATCCGCAGGCCGGCCCCCCGGACGTCCGCCCGGTGGGCCGGCCTGCGGGTTCGCCTTCACCACCAGGAGATTCCCCATCCGGCCGGGCCGGATGCTGGAATAAATACGTTCCGCATTCACCGGCACGTCCATTGACTTCGAAATGACCCCGTCCGCACGGACCGGCATACGCCATCGATACAGTCCTGAATGGCGATATCTGGCACCATATGGCTCTCGTAGCGATTTCTCAGAGGGAGCACCTTGGCCGGTCTTTTTCGTCGGTTCCGGATCGGCGGTGCGGTGGCCGCCGTCCTCGCCGCTTCCGCGTTGATCCCGTTCTCGGGAAGCCTGACCACGAGGCCGCAGGGTACGGGCTGCGTCGGCGACACGCGGATCCCGGTCATCGCGTCCATCGACAAGATCGACGCCATGCGGCGGATGGCGCAGGAGTTCACCGGCCCGCACGGCCACGAGGTGGACGGCAGGCGCGTCTGCCTGGACGTCCTCGAGTCCCAGACGGGGTCGGTGATGCTCAAGCTGATCGAGGGCTGGCGCCGGCACGACATGCCGGGCGCGGTGGACACCCCCGGGCCGTTCGACGACTACCCGCTGATCTGGCTCCCGGCCTCCACCATGTGGTGGGTCCAGCTCAAGGAGCGCACCGACTCGTGCGGGAGTGAGACGACCGCCTTCACCTGCGCGGACAACCCGCTCGGGTTGGAGATCACGGCGCCTCCGTCCCTGGCCCGCTCGCCTATGGTCGTCGCGGTGCCCCGGTCGCACAGGGACAAGCTCAAGAAACTCTCCGGCGACACCATCACCTGGAAGGCGCTGACCACCTGCTACCCCACCGGCTGCGACCCGGCCCTGGGGAAGACCAACCCCAACCTGTCCACCATAGGGCTGGCCGCCGAGCTCGGCATGATCTGGGAGGCCGCCGGCGACCGGCTCAACGAGGGCGCGGCCCCGGTGATCTACGACGTGGTGCGGGGAAAGGACGACGGGACGCCCGACCCCCGCATTCTCGCCCTGCGCGAGCGGGCGCGCGACGGCGTGCGGCGGATGGAGACGGCCTTCACCCACTACGGCGCGACCACCACCGACCTGTTGTGCGAACTGACCCGCGAGTCCGCCGACGGCAAGGTCAGGCAGGCGGTCGTGGTGGACGAGCAGACGGTGTGGCTGTACAACACCGGCCGGCAGGTCGGGCTCGGCTGCCGGAGCGCCACGAAGGGCGGCAGGCCGCAGGACCCGCTGTCGCCGATCTTCCTGGCCGACCGCTCGCTGATGGCCGACCACCCGTTCGTCCTCATCGACCCCGAGCCGAAGCTGCACGCGGTGGAGAACCGGGCGGCCCGCGACTTCCGCGACCACCTTCTCCAGCCCGAGCGGCAGAAGGAGTTCCAGGACCTCGGCTTCCGGATCCCCGACCAGCAGACCGGCGAGTACGTCCTCGGCGGCCCGCAGATCAAGGAGCTGTATCCGGACAGGTCGGTCTACGACCGGGTGCTGAAGGGCCACCATCTGCGCCCTCCGCCCTGTGTCACCGCCGACGAGCAGTGCCCGCGCGGGGTGTTCGACGACGCGCTGACCCTGTGGGCGGCCGAACTGCGCAGACCGCTGCGCGCCGAGGTGCTCGTCGACTACTCGGGCTCGATGAGCGACCCCGTACGGGACACCGGAGCCACCAAGATCGACATCGCGCTCGCGGGCGTCGCCCAGATGCTCGCGGCCTTCCACGAGGGCGACCGGCTCGGCGTCCGGGTGTTCGCGACCCTGCACCCGGAGGAGGGCCGCGACTGGGAGGACATCCGGCCGTTCTCCCCGGTCACCTCGAAGGGCACCGCGGCCGAGGTGCGCGCCGCGTTCCAGCGGTTCTTCACCGTGCGGCACGGCGGCGAGCGCCGCAGGACGGGCCTGTACGACAGCATCGCGGACGCCGTCGAGAAGGTCGCCGACGGGTGCACGGGCGGCGGAACCGGCACCGTCGTCGTCCTCACCGACGGCGCGAACGCCAAGGACGGCGGGCGCAAGCTGGACCCGCTGGTCAACGAGCTGCGCCATCCCGTCAACGGCAGGTGCGCGGTGCGCGTGATGCTCGTAGCCTACGGCGGGGACATCGACGACAAGGCCGCCGACGCCATGGCGAAGATCGCCGACGCCACGTCCGGACGGGTGTACTACGCCACCGACCCCGCGTCCCTCGGAACGGTGCTCACCGACCTCATAGCCGACTTCTGACGCCCTCCACTTCTGACGCCCTCCACGCGAGACGCGCGGTTTCGTAACGGACTGTTCTGAAAGGACCCGGCTCCATGCCGATCTCGACCCCGCACCGGATCGCCGCGGCGGCCTCCGGCGCGATCGCGGCTGCGATCTCGCACATCACGGGACGGCCGCCGCCCGGCGTCGTCGTCGCGGTCGGCGTCCTCGTCTGCGGCGCCTACGTCGCCGGCCTGGCCGTGGGGGACGCCGTGCCCCGGCTGATCGTGCACGTCCGGCGGATCCCGCGCCGGCGGACCGCCCTGCTCACCGCGGCGTCCATGGCGCTCGCGATCATCACGGTGCTGCTCGCCGGGGACTCCGTCATCGTCCGGGTCGCGGGCGCGCTCGCGGGGCTGTTCGCGCCGTTCCTGCTGGACCTGGCCGTGTCCGCCCACCACAAGGAGTCCGCGCCGCCGACGTCCCGCTCCGGCCCGGCGTCCACGGCCGGGCTCGGGCCCTTGGAGTCCGGTCTCGTCCCGCTGTCGTCGGACCCCGGCCCCGGGACTCCGGCAGGTGGTCCCGAGCCCGCGGCGTCCGGCTCCGCCGGTGCGCCGGCCGGCGGGGCTTCCGCCTGACCGTCCCGGCCTCGCCCTCCCCCGCACATGGATGAAGCCGGGTGGCCGACGATCCGTCGTGGCCACCCGGCTCCGGCTTTCCGGGGAGGGTTCCCGGGGTTGTGGGCTGTCGCGCTTCCAGGGTCAGTTCACGCTCGCCAGGACCGCATCGGCCTCGGCGGCGTCTTCGGGCTGGGCGGGCTGACCGGCGGGGGCGCCGCTGCTCCGCAGGATGACCGCCGACAGGACGGCCAGGCCGATGAAGATGACCGCTCCGACGGCGGCGACGACGTTCAGGCCGCTGGTGAAGGCGGTGCGGGCCGCGTCGACCAGGTCGGCGGCGACCCCGCCGCCGAGCTCCCGCGCGGTGCCGAGGGCGGCGGTGATGCTCTGCCGCGCCGTGTCGGCGGCGTCGGCGGGGACCGCGGCCGGCAGGTCGCCGGTGAGCCGGGTGCGGTAGACGAAGGTGCCGAGGCTGCCGAGGGCGGCGACCCCGAGGGCGACGCCGAACTCGCCGCTGGTCTCGCTGATCGAGGCGGCCGAGCCGGCCTTCTCCGGTGCGACCGAGGCCATGATGAGGTTCATGGTCAGCGACATGGGCAGGGCGATGCCGAAGGACGCGAGCACCAGCCCGGTGACCAGCAGCGGCAGGCCGTCGACGCTCGGGACCTGGGTGTGGGCGATCAGACCGGCGCCGGCGATCAGCAGGCCGATGGCGATGACGTAGGCCGGGCGCAGCTTGCGGGCCAGCGCCGGGGCGGTCATCGAGCCGGCCACCATGGCCGCGTTCTGCGGCAGCAGCCACAGCCCGGCGTCCATCGGGCCGAAGCCCTGCACGGTCTGCAGGTAGAGGCTGGACAGCAGGGTCGTGCCGGCCATGACGATGCCCGCCATGAGGCCGACGGCCATCGAGGTGCTGAAGGTGCGGTTGGCGAACAGCCGCAGGTCGAGCAGCGGACTGGCGAGGCCGCGCTGGCGCCGGACGAACACGGCGCCCACGGCGAGGCCGGCGACCAGGGCGGCGACGGACGGCGCCTGCACGCCGCCGCGGGCCAGTTCCTTCAGGCCGTAGATCGCGGGCAGGATCGCGCCCAGGGACAGCGCGACGCTCGCCAGGTCGAGCCGGCCGGCGTTCGGGTCGCGGTACTCGGGCAGCAGGCGAGGGCCGACGACCAGCAGGAGCGCCATGACCGGGACGCCGAGCAGGAAGGCCGAGCCCCACCAGAAGTGCTCAAGCAGCAGCCCGCCGACCAGCGGGCCGAGGGTCATGCCGCCCATGAAGCAGGCGAACCAGACGCCGATGGCGGCGCCCATCTGCTTGGGGTCGCGGAACATGTTGCGGATCAGCGCCATCGTCGAGGGCATCAACGCGGCGCCGGCGATGCCGAGCAGCGCCCGGGAGGCGATCAGCATCTGCGGGTTGACCGAGTACGCGGCCACGATGGACGCCGCGCCGAACGCGGCGGCGCCGGTGAGCAGCAGCCTGCGGCGGCCGATGCGGTCGCCCAGCGTCCCCATGGTGACCAGGAAGCCGGCGAGCATGAACGAGTAGATGTCCAGGATCCACAGCTGCTGCGTGGAGTCGGCGCCGATGCCCGCGCTCAGGTGCGGCAGGGCCAGGTACAGGACGCTGATGTCCAGCGACATGAGCAGGGTCGGCAGGGCCAGCACCGCCAGCCCGATCCATTCGCGCCGCCCGGCCCGCGGGCCGGGGGTGATCTCGCCATTGGCGTTCATCGCTCATTCCTTCGTGGTCGGTGGTCGCTCGACGGCGTCCTCGATGGTGTCCCCTGCGCGATCGCCGCCCCTCCGGGCTTCGATCAGCGCCGCTTCGTGCATATGAGAACCGTCTCACCGACAAACTTTATTGTCAAGACTATTCGAGCTTTCGGTGAGAGCGCGTGTGGGAACCCACCGCCGGCGGGACGGCGTCACGGGGACGAAGGGCGGGTGACGGCGTTCAGGGCAGGCTGTCGGCGATGCGCTCGACCTGGCCGGGGTCGGCGGACCAGCAATAGAGCATGACCTCGTCGGCCCCGGCGTCTCCGAAGGCCGTGACGGCACGCCGGATCTCCGCGGGCGTGGTGAGCATGCCCTGGACGACCTTGTCCCGGTAGCCGCCGAAGTCGTAGTACGCGTGGATGGCCCGCCTGGCCGCGTCCACGACCCGCTCGGGGCCGAGGACCGCGTTGGCCTGCGCGACGAGGCGGGGACGGCCGTCGCGCCCGGCCACCCGCCACGCGCCCTCCACCATGCGGAAGAACCGGCCCATGTCCTCTGGGCCGAACATCGCTCCGACGAACCCGTCCCCGTAGTGGGCGACGCGGTCGGCGGTCGCGGGGACGAACCCGCCGAAGAGCACCTCCGGACCGCCCGCGCGGGCCGGAGCGGGTCCGACCGGCCCGGCGCCCTCGCCGTACGCCTCGCCCGCCCACAGGCGCCGCATCGTCCTGATCTGCTCGTCCAGGCGGCGGCCACGGCCGTGGTAGCCGACTCTCGCGGCGCGGAAGTCGTCCTCGCGCACGCCCACGCCGACCCCGAGAGTGAGCCGGCCGCCGGACAGCCGGTCCAGGGTCGCGCACTGCTTGGCGAGCAGCGCCGTCTGCCGCAGCGGGGCGACCAGCACCTCGGTCATCAGCCGGATGCGCGAGGTGGCCCCGGCGAGGGCCGCGAGGGTCACCAGCGGCTCGGGGTTGTCGTACACGATGCGGTCGAGAAGGCCGAGGGTGGAGAACGGGCCGGCCTCGGCGCGGCACGCCCAGGTGCGCAGGGCCTCGATGTCGCTTACGGGCAGGCCCAGGCCTACGTCCATGGCGCTCGCTCCCGTCCTGTGGCGGCTACCGGAATGGTGCGGGACGGGGTTTGTCCACTCTAGGCCCCTGGCGAGCGCGCCGCCCGCGGGCGCGCCGAGGCGCGCCTGGTCGGACGGGCCGGGTGGCTCCGGTCAGACGAGGCGGAGGCTGAGCCAGGCGGCTTCGCCGAGGGCCTTGATCTCCTCGTCGGTCGGCTGGTGGGCCCCGGAGAACCAGAGGCGGCACATCTCGGTGGCCGGGCCGAGCCACAGCACGTAACACATGGTGGGATGCACCGGGCGCAGCACGCCGTCCTTCATGTGCGGGCGCCACCAGTCGGACACCTGGCGGAAGAAGGCCCGCCGCGACTCGGCGACCTCCGGGCCGCCCGGCTCCTCGCGGCGGGGCGGGCGCTCGCTGATCAGGATGCGGGCCCGCTCGGGATGCTGGCCGCACCACGCCATGTGCATGGCGACGATCGCCTCGATGCCGGCCTGGGCGCTTTCGTGCCGGCACAGTTCGTCGACGAAGGCGCGCTGGTACATGTTCTGGATCTCGGAGTAGAGCACCCCGAAGACGTGTTCCTTGCTGGCGAAGTGGTGGTAGAAGCTCCCCACGCTGACGCCGCTCTCTTCGCGGAGGCTGGCGAGCGTGGTGGCCGAGACTCCGTCCTGGCTGAAGCGGCGCAGGGCACCCTCGATGATGCGGGTGCGGCCGTCTCGTCCGTTCTTCGCGGTCTTCACGGTTTCAATGGTGACTCAACAGAACGTTGTTCTGCAAACCCCGCAACCAACCTATCCTAACGACCTTGACCGAGGCCCGTGTCCCGGGCTGCCGATTCTCAGCCCGCGGCGGAGGCCTCGATCGACGCGGCGATCTCCACGGCGCCGGACGCGACGCGCATCTCCGCGTGCGGCCACCACCGGCCGACCATGGAGAGCGCCTTGCGGTTCTCGCCCATGACGTCCATCGTCACCCGCTTCGCGCCGCGCGCCACGGCCCGCCGCAGGAGCGTGCGCACCAGCCTGGAGCCGAGCCCCGCCCCCTGCCACTCGTCCGCGACGACCACCGCGATCTCGGTCGACTCCTCAAGGGTGTAGCTCATCGCGTGCCCGATGACCCACTCGCCGCCGTCCACGGCCACCAGGATGTCGCGGGCCCCGCCGCAGGCGACCATGGCGCGCAGCAGCGCCCCGCCGGGACGGGTGACCCCGCCGAAGAAGCGCAGCGACCTGCTGCTCGGCGAGAGCCCTTCGACGAAGGCGCGCACCCGCTCTTCGTCGTCCATCCGGCTCGGCCGGATCAGCACGGCGGCCGCCCGGCCGGCGCGGGAGAGGGGCGCGGGCTCCGGGCCGGCGGAGAAGGCGGAGAGGACGGGGAGCGGGAGGGCCCGGCGAGCCTCCTCCTGAGTCTGAATCATAGACTCAGGGTCCCGTAGGCCCTCTGAGTCTGTCAACTAGACTTAGCTGTGTTGGAGGGAGGGAGAGTGAGCGCCTACGATGCCCCCATGTCCGGGCCGACTCCGTTCAGGGTGGACAACTGCTCGATCGAACGCACGCTCGCGATCGTCGGCGAGAAGTGGACGCTGCTCGTCCTGAGGGAGATCTTCAACGGCGTGCGCCGGTTCGCCGACATGCAGGCCGGCACCCGCGCGCCCAGGCAGGTGCTCAGCGCCCGCCTCGCGCGCCTGGTGGATGAGGGGTTGCTGCGCAAGGTGCCCTACCGCGAGCCCGGCAGCCGCCGCCGCGACGAGTACCGCCTCACGCAGAAGGGCCTCGACCTGTATCCGATCCTGGTCAGCCTGATGCACTGGGGCGACCGTTACATGGCCGACCCCGAGGGTCCCGCGGTCGTTCTGACCCACCGCGACTGCGGCTCCCCCATCGCGCTGGGCCTGCGCTGCGCGGACGGCCACGAGCTGTCCTCACCCCAGGAGGTCACCCCGCGCGTCGGCCCCGGCGCCCGCCGCGCCGGCTGACGGACGGCGTCGCGCTCACAGCCGCTGCTGTACGACCCGGAGCACTCGCTTGAACGCCAGCACGGAGGCGCCGGCGGCGAGGATCATGAGGACGGCCACGGCGGAGGTGCGGACGACCAGATAGGTCTCGATCGACTCGCTGAACAGCAGCCACAGGCTCAGCGTGCCGTTGACGAACTGGACCGTTCCCCAGAGCAGCGACAGACGGACGAAGAGCCGTCGCATCGCTGGGTGGTGGACGAGATGGTCGGGCAGCGGCACCAGGTCGGTGGTGACCCGCTCGATCAGCGGGCGCGGCGCGGCCGCCGTCGACAGGAAGGCCAGGCTCGCGCAGAACACGCCGAGCGTCGGCTGCAGGAAGTAGATGACCACGTCGCCGGTCACCAGGGCCAGCACCGCCCGCACCGTGATCGCGAGCATCGCCAGCAGCACGGTACCGGGCACCTCCTGCCGCCTGACCAGCCGCAGCGCGGCCCCGCCGTAAACCCACGCCACCGCCATCGCCAGCCCGCCGTTGACCCCGGCCACCAGCATCCCGGCGTAGAACACGGCCACCGGGAGGATCATGCTCTCCAGCGCGCGCGGCGCCGCGTGCCTGATGAGGACCGAGATCCTCGGCAACGCCGTGTGCTGTGCGGCGGGCGGCGACGCGAGAGTGGACGCGGTCATGTGCGAAACGGCTCCTGCGGGACAGAGCGACGTGCCGAGGACGAAATCGGTACGACCGTACGGCATGCCTCCGCCGTCCGCGAGTGGTTCCACGAGATCATGATCGGCCGCTGGACGGAGCTTCACCACGTACAAGGACGCGCATGGCGGGAGGTGGCCGGGTCCATCTCGTGGCCGGGTCGGGGACCACTCGCCGGCCTGCCTAGGCTGAATGCGTGTACCGGTTCCTCCTGAGGCCCCGCTGGCTGGCGTTCCACCTGCTGGTCCTGCTGCTCATCCCCGCCTTCGTCTTCCTGGGCAGATGGCAGTTCGGACGCTATGAGGAGCGCTCGGCGGCGAGCGAGCAGGCGAACCGCAACATCGCCGCCGCGGCGGTGCCCATCACCCAGTTGGACGGGCCGGGAGCGGACGTGCCCCCGGCGGTGAAGTTCCGCACCGTCACGGCCACCGGCCACTACGACGCCGCCCATGAGCTGCTCGTACGCCGCCGTCCGCAGAACGGCCGGCCCGGGTTCTACGTGCTCACCCCTCTCGTCACCTCCGGCGGCGCCGCGGTGATCGTCAACCGGGGCTGGGTCCCGATGGGCCCGACCGCCGACGCCCCTCCGGCGGTCCCTCCGCCGACCACCGGTGAGGTAACTGTCACCGGCCGGCTACGTCCGGCGGAGACCGAGGACAACACCGGCATCACCGACCGCGCCGGGCTGCCGCCCCGCCAGGTTCTTCTGATCGACACCGCGAAGCTCGGCCGGGCGATGCCGTACAAGCTCTTCGGCGGCCACGTCGAGCTGGTCGGGCAACGGCCCGCGGCCACCGCCGCGCCCGACCCGGTGCCCGAGCCCGACCTGGGCGGTGGGGGCGGCCTCAACCTGGCCTACGCCGTGCAGTGGTGGCTGTTCATCGGCATCGCGATCGGCGGCTGGTTCACGCTGATCCGCCGCGAGGCGCGCGACCTGGAAGCCGAACGCGCGGCCGCGCCCGGCTCCGGCGACGTCCCCACCGAGGACGACAACCGTCCCATGACCGACCGCTTGTCGTAATCGTCACACTTTGCGGTAAGGCCGTTCTACGACGCCGGACGCCGCTGTGCGCGCGAACGGATACCGATCGGAGACCTCCCAGCTTGTCTGGTGTTATTCCTGCGGCATACGGTTTTCCCTGTGAACTCATCGCTGCCCCCTGACCCCGAGCCGAGGCGGCGAGATTATGTGATCATCAGCGTCGACGATCACCTGATCGAACCGCCGGATCTTTTCGAGGGCCGGCTTCCCGAACGGTACGTCGACATGGCTCCCAAGGTCGTCGAGACCGACGCGGGCCATCAGGTGTGGCGGTACGGCGGCGCCACCTACGCGTGCGCCGGCATGGACGCCGGCGCGGGGCTGCCCCGCGACCAGTGGACGCTCGACCCGGTGCGCTTCGAAGAGATGCGGCCCGGGTGCCACGACATCGAGGCGCGCGTCAAGGACATGGACATCGCGGGGGTGTGGGCGGCGCTCAGCTTCCCCGGCATGCTCGCCGTGCAGTCGGGCATGGCCTTCGCCAAGACCCGCGACCAGGATCTCGGCCTGGCGCTCACCCGCGCCTGGAACGACTGGCACTGCGACGTCTGGGCCGGCACCTATCCCGAGCGCATCATCGCCCTCCAGCTCCCCTGGCTGCCCGACCCCGAGATCGCGGCCAAGGAGATCAGAGCCAACGCCGCCCGCGGGTTCAAGGCGGTGGTCTTCCCCGAGTTCCCGACGCGGCTGCGGCTGCCGTCCATCCACACCGGCCACTGGGACCCGTTCTTCGCCGCCTGCGAAGAGACCGGCACGGTCGTCTGCCTGCACACCGGCGCCTCGTCGTGGTCGCCGGTGCCCTCGCCCGACACGCCCATCGAGGCCATCACGACCATGATCCCGGCGAGCGCGATGTTCGCCTGCGCCGACTGGCTGTGGTCGGGCATCCCGCTGCGCTTCCCCAAGCTGCGCATCCTCATCGTCGAGGGCGGCGTCGGCTGGCTGCCCATGCTCGCGGCGCGGGCCGACTACGCCCTGGACCACCCGGTCGCCGACGAGGCGACGTGGGAGGGCGGCCTCAAGCCGAGCGAGGTGCTCCGCCGCAACTTCTACTTCGGCACGCTCGACGACTACGCCCTGTCCGGCGTGCGCCTGGCGGTCGGCCTGGAGCACGTCCTGCTCGAAAGCGGCTACCCGCGCTCCGAGTCCACCTGGCCGGACGTCCAGCAGGCGCTGGCCCGCAACCTGGGAAGCCTGCCCCCGGCCGACATCGGCAGGGTGGCGTACGGCAACGCGGCCCGTCTGTTCGGCCACCCCTTGCCGTCGCGCGCCTGGCTCCTGCGCGAAGGCGAAGACTGACCTCGCCCGTCCCCCGGGTTCAGGTGACCTCGCCGCGGACGACTTCGGAGACCTCGCCGTGCAGCCGCCGGCGCTCCCAGTCGACGTAGCGGCCGCTCTCGCTCAGCAGCGAGGTCATCAGCCACAGGAACGCGCCGAAGTCGTCGGCGACGCCGATCAGCGGCAGGAAGTCGGGCAGCACGTCGATCGGCGAGACGATGTAGAGCACGCCGAGGCCCATCAGGGCCAGCTTGCTCTTGCCCAGATCGCGGTACTCGCCGCGCAGCGAGCCCCCGATCATCCTCGGCAGCGCCCTGAGGCGCGCCATCAGGCCGGGCGAGCCCGGGCGGCTGACGTCCCGGTAAGCGCGGTAGGCCGCGGCCGCGCGTCCAGCCTTGGTCATGAGGGCCACCTCCGTCTGTGCCACGGTCACACGCGCACGGTCGGGTCGCGTCGACTCACGCCACTACCCCGCCCCGCACCCCGATAACGCCCGCCCCGCGTCGCGGAGTTCCGCCCAGGTCGCGCCCGCGGACTTCCGCCGAAGTGAGCCGGGAGTTCCGCTCAGGTCGCGGCGGGAGCGGCGGAGGCGGCCGGAGCGAGGTCCCGGACGGCCTGGGGGATGGGGACGTGGTCCGTCTTGATCGGAGCCAGCACGGGCGTCGTGAGGCCGTTGTCGACGTACTCCTGGACGCGCGCCCGGCAGGTCGCCGCGTCGCCGTGCACGATCAAGGCGTCCACGACCTCGTCCGGGATGGCGTCGACGGCACGCTGCCGGTCGCCCGCCGCCCACGCCTCCTGCATGGGCCGCAGCACCTCGCCCCGCCCCAGCCATTCGTGGAAGGCGCCGTACACCGGCACGGTCAGGTAGGCGGCCAGCATCCGCTTGCCCAGCTTCCTGACCCTCTCGGCGTCCTCGCTGACGCAGACGAACAGGCGGGCGATCAGCTCGGTCTCCGCGCCAAGCTCGGCGCGCACCTTGCCGACGTCCTGCGGCGAGAGCCAGTTGGTGATGGCCCCGTCGGCCTCCTCCGCCGCCAGGCGCAGCATGCGCGGGCGCAGGGCGGCCAGCACGATCTTCGGCGGCGCCTTGGGCGCCCGCTCCAGCCGGAAGCCCTTGACCTCGAAGGTCTCGTACTTCTCTGTGACCTTCTCACCCGTGAGAGCCTTCTTGAGGAAGCGCAGGGTGTCGCGCGTCCTGCCGTACGGCTTGACGAACTCGCCGGCGTTCCACCGCTCCACGATCGCCGGGGACGAGGCGCCGATGCCGAGGACGAAACGCTCGGGCGCCAGGTCGGCGAGCGTCGCGGCCGACATGGCGAGCAGGCCGGGGCCGCGCGTGGACACCGGGATGATCGCGCTGCCCAGCCGGAGCCCGGGAGCCCAGTCGGCGGCCAGGGCCAGCGGGACGAAGCCGTCGTTGCCACTGACCTCCGCCGACCAGGCGTCGGTGTAACCGAGCCCCGGCAGCTCGGCCACCAGCTCCTTGGACTCGGCCATGGTGCGGTCGAAGAACGGGATGGTGATACCCCAACGCTTCACTGTCCACCTCCTGACGGCCGACCATACCAACCGGACGGTATGGAGCGCATCAGCCTGTCCAGCCCGTCCGCGCCCCGTTCCGCGTCCCGACGATCTCGGGCGACGCCCGCTTGCTCGCGCCGCGGCACGATGATCCGATGCGGCGCCGCGGCACGACGCCCGGCCCGGCGGACGCCGGCCGGACGGCGCTAGCCGCGCAGTTCTCGCATGGCGGTGATGAAGTCCTTGGTCACCCCACGCAGGCCCGGCAGATGGGACAGGCCCACCAGCCGGTCGATCAGCGGCACCATGACCTCGATCAGCCGGTACGTGCGCTCGCACCCCGGCGAGGTGTCGTGCACCCAGAACAGCACCACGCCCAGCGAGGACAGCCACAGCAACTCGGGCAGCTCCTCGCGCAGCTCCGCGTCGATGCGGTCGGAGGAGCCCTCCACGACCTCGCGGTAGATGCCGATGGCCGCCTCGCGGGCGGGCGTCGACTCTCCGCTGAAAGGACTCAGCGGATTGCTGGGCTCGGAGGCGTGCTTGAAGAACTTGACGGCGAACCCGTGGTACGGCTCGGAGACCTCGACCCACGCCCGGAGCACGCCGCTCAGCCGGGCCGCGAACCTGCGCTCGCTCGCCAGCAGGTCACGGCACGCGGCCTCGTGCTCACATTGCGCCCGATCGTAGTAGGCCTGGACCAACTGCTCTTTCGACGCAAAGTAGTAGTAAGCGTTTCCCACGGAGACGCCCGCCTCGGCCGCGATGGCCCGCATGGTCGTCGCCTCGTACCCTCGCTCCCGGAACAGGCGCAGAGCCGTCTCGACGATGACCTCCCGGGTCTTTTCTCCCCCACGCGCTCTCGGCGTCGATTCGACCACGTGGCCACTGTACGGCCCGAAACCCTCCATGGTCACAGACGCACAGCATGGCCGCCATTTTCCCACCAAAACACGCAGAGTAGTGGAGTCAGCGCTCAGGGCGGGTGGGATAGATCCTCTGGCGGAGGGGCGCCCTGCGACAGAGGATCAATATGGGTGTGCATCCATGCACTCGGGGGCCCGCGTGGCTTGGTGCCTGCGCGTTGCTCGCCGTGCAGATCACAGTGACGGCGCTGGGATCGGCGGAGCCCGCTTCGGCGGCGACTCCGCGACCGGGCGGTACGGCGGGGTTCCGCGTTGTACCCGAGAAGGCGTACGGGCCGACCGGCTCACTGGCGGAGGTGACCACGAAGACGGCGCGCGCGCCGTTTCCACAACAAGCCACACACGACCGAGCCACCCTCGCGCGCGACGCCCTCGACCAGACCGCCCTCGGACGCCGCGCCCTCGACCACCTCGCCGCACCGGGACGGGCGACGCCGCAGGCGGCGGTCCCGGATTCGGCGCTGCGCCGGGCGACCGGCCGCCGGACCACCGCCTCCTGGCGGGCCGAACCCGCCCGGCGGCCGGCGGCGTCCCCGCAAGAGACCGCCGCCTCCGGCCAGGCCACGAGCGCCCGGCGCATCACAGCGGCCCGGCGCATCGCGGCGGCCCGCAGAACCGTGCGCGCCCGGCAGCCGGACGTAGCCCCGAAGCTCGCGCCCGGCCGCCGGACCGTCTCACGGCAGGCCGCGGTGATCCGCCGGGCGCCTGTCGGGCGTAGTGCCGCGGCCGCGCGTCGTGCGCTGCCCTCGCTGCGCGCGGCCCGGCGCATCGCCAAGGCCGCCGGGACGGTCAGCCCACTGCTGTGGAAGCAGCATCGCCTGTACCAGGCCGTCCGGCTCCAGCACCCTCAGGCGGCGCGGCGCCTGCGACACGCTGGCCTGCGGTGGCGGTCGTCGGGCAACTGCGTCAACCGGCGCCGATCGTCCTGCACCTCGTTGTCCAACGTGCGGCTGCAGACCTTGTGGGGCCTGGTGAACCTCAAGCGGCGCAGCGGGTGCGACGTCCTGGTCACCGGAGGCACCGAGATCGGCCATGCCGGCGGGTCGTACAGCCACGGCAAGGGCTACAAGATCGACATAGCCCACAACCGGTGCATCGACCGGTTCATCAGGAGCAGGCACAAGGGACAGGTCCGCGGCGACGGCGCCCGCCTCTACTACGAGAGGCGCCCGCAGGGCCACACCGTCTACGCCAACGAGCCGAGCCACTGGGACATCATGTTCCGCTGACCCGGCATGTTCCTGTCCTGTCCCGCGACGTGCTTTGACAGTGCAGTCCCAGGACATGCTTGACACCGGTGCCTTGTTCCGGCTTCTCGTGATGCGTCGCTGACCCGGCACGGCGGCGGGCCCGTCCGACCGAGCGAATCGAGCCGTCCGAGTCGGCGACCCGAGGGACAAGGTCGAGAAGCCGTCCTGACGCATCCGGCCCTGAGGGGCCGGATGCGTCTCATGCGGTCATCCCTTCTCCCGGTGCTCCCGGCATACGGCGAAAAGCAGAGCCGGATTGCCGGCGGCCCTCCGGCGCGGGACACTGGGCACGGTCGAGGTGAGTGAACACCGCATCAGCGGGCGGACAGCTCGGCGGCGACGAGCTCGGCTATTTCCGCGGTGTTCAGGGCGGCGCCCTTGCGCAGGTTGTCGCCGCAGACGAACATGTCGAGCGTGTTGGGGAAGTCGAGCGCCTGGCGGATGCGCCCCACGTAGGTCGGGTCGGTGCCGACGACGTCGGCGGGCGTGGGGAACACGCCGTTCGCCGGGTCGTCCAGGACGACCACCGTCGGCGCGGCCTCCAGCACCGCACGGGCGGTGGCGACCGTCACCGGCTCGTCGAAGGTGGCGTGCACGGCCAGCGAGTGCGTGGTGACGACCGGCACGCGGACGCAGGTGGCCGAGACCTTCAGGTCGGGGATGCCGAGGATCTTGCGGGACTCGTTGCGGACCTTGAGCTCCTCGGAGAACCAGCCGTCCTCCTTGAGCGAGCCCGCGGCGGGCACCACGTTGAACGCCAGCGGCGCCGGGAAGGGCGAGCCGACCAGATCGGGAACGGCCTTGCGGACGTCACCGGCCACGGTGCCGATGGTGCGGTTGCCCGCCACGGCGGCGATCTCGTCGTAGAGCCGCTCGGGCCCGGCGACGCCCATGCCGGAGACGGCCTGGTAGGACGCCACGACCAGTTCGCGCAGGCCGTACTCGCGGTGCAGCGCGCCGAGCGCGGCCATCATCGACAGCGTCGTGCAGTTGGGGTTGGCGATGATGCCCTTGGGCCGCTGCCGGATCGCCTCGGGGTTGCACTCGGGCACCACGAGCGGCACGTCGGGATCCATGCGGAAGGCGCCGGAGTTGTCCACGGCGACCGCGCCCCGGGAGGCGGCGACGGGCGCCCATTGCGCCGACACCTCGTCGGGCACGTCGAACATGGCGACGTCGACGCCGTCGAACGCCTCGGGCGAGAGCGCGACGACCTCGACCTCCTCGCCGCGGACGACGAGCTTCTTGCCGGCCGAGCGCGGGGAGGCGATGAGGCGGATCTCGCCCCAGACGCCGGGACGGCCGGACAGGATCTCCAGCATCACCGTGCCGACGGCGCCGGTGGCGCCGACGACGGCCAGGGTGGGCTTGGTGGGGTTCACCGCTCGGTCACTCTCCTCGCCGGCGCTGTGCCGCAGGTCGTCGCTCATCGTCCGGTACCTCCGTAGACCACGGCCTCGACCTGGTCGACGTCGAGGTCGAAGGCCCGGTGGGCGGCCGCGACGGCCGCGTCGACCTCGTCCTGGCCGACGATGACCGAGATGCGGATCTCGGAGGTCGAGATCATCTCGATGTTGATGCCGGCGTCCGCCAGGGCGCCGAAGAAGGTGGCGGTGACGCCGGGGTGGGAGCGCATGCCGGCGCCGATCAGCGACACCTTGCCGATCTGGTCGTCGAACAGGATCTTCTCGAAGCCGATCTGCTCCTGGATGCGCTTGAGGGCCGTGACGGCGGCCGTGCCGTCGGCCGACGGCAGCGTGAAGGAGATGTCGGTGCGCCCGGTGGCGGCGGCCGAGATGTTCTGCACGATCATGTCGATGTTGATCTCGGCGGTCGCGAGCGTTCTGAAGATGGCCGCGGCCTCTCCGACCTTGTCGGGCACCCCGACAACGGTGATCTTTGCCTCGCTCCGGTCGTGCGCGACGCCGGAGATGATCGGCTGCTCCATCTCGTTTCCTTCAGTGTTGGGATCGGAGACGACCCAGGTGCCTTCCTTGCTGCTGAACGAGCTTCTGACGTGGATCGGCAGGTTGAACCGCCGGGCGTACTCCACGCAGCGCAGGTGCAGGATCTTGGCGCCGCAGGCGGCCATCTCCATCGACTCCTCGTAGGAGATGCGAGGGATCTGACGGGCGGCGGGGACGATGCGCGGATCGGCGGTGAAGATGCCGTCGACATCGGTGTAGATCTCGCAGACGTCGGCCTGCAGGGCGGCGGCCAGCGCGACGGCCGTTGTGTCGGAGCCGCCCCGCCCGAGCGTCGTGATGTCCTTGGTGTCCTGGGAGACGCCCTGGAAGCCGGCCACGATGGCGATCTGCCCGTCGCGCACGGCGTCCTGGATGCGACCAGGGGTGACGTCGATGATGCGCGCCTTGCCGTGGGTGGAGTCGGTGATCACGCCGGCCTGGGAGCCGGTGAACGACCGCGCCTCGTGACCGAGGTTGGCGATGGCCATCGCCAGCAACGCCATCGAGATGCGCTCGCCGGCGGTCAGCAGCATGTCGAGCTCGCGCCCAGGGGGCAGCGGGGTCACCTGCTGGGCCAGGTCGAGCAGCTCGTCGGTCGTGTCGCCCATCGCCGAGACGATCACCACGACGTCGTTGCCGGCTTTTTTCGTCGCGACGATCCGCTGGGCCACCCGCTTGATGCGAGAAGCGTCGGCGACGGAGGAACCACCGTATTTCTGGACAACGATCGCCACGGGATGTCTCCCAAAGGTTCAGTATGCGGAGCTCACAGTCTACTGGGGGCTCCCCAAGCCCCCGCTGATTTAGCCCAGCATGTGGACAACCGACGCCGAGACCGCCGCAAACCGGACATGACCTGTGGACGACCCGTCAGCGTCCGAGACGTACGCGGACGAGCCCGGTCGCGGGACAGTGCGTAACGCATGCGGTCGCGGGACAGTGCGTAACGGGTCCGGTCGCCGGACATGCGTGCACGACCGGTTCGATCGCCGTACGCGCGCCGTGCCGACGCGGCCGCCCGCGCGGCCTCCAAGGGCCCCGGGCGGGCGGACATTGGTGGCGCGCAGGCGTACAGCGGTACCGCGGGCGGCGCGGCGCTTGGGCGGATCAGGCGGTGGTCGTCTCCTCGACCACGTCCAGGCGCGTGTGCGCCACCAGCGCCTGCAGCGCGCGCATGGCCGCGCCCGCGTGGTTGCCCCAGGTGTTGAAGTAGGAGTACTGCCACCACCACAGGGCCTCCAGCGGACGCCCCGCGCGGTAGTGGCCGAGCCCGTGGATCAGGTCGGCCGCGACGGCCGCCAGGTCGTCCGACAGACGGTAGGCGGTGACGCCGGTGTCCTTGTAAGGGTCGAAGACCTCGGCGTAGTCGTCCACAGGACCAAGACGCGTGGCGAGCGCCGTGCGCACCCCGTCGAGATCGGGGTCAGGACCGGTCGCCGGCTCGAAATTGCCCTGCAGGATCACGTCCTGGGCGGCTCCGAGCTGTGCGCCCGCCAGGCTTACCTGCGCGACCTCGACGAGCAGCATCGGCAGCATGGCGTCGCCGCCCTCGCCGCCCGCCAGCCTCGTCAGGCCATCGAGGTAGTTCTGCGCGTGCGCGGCGATGCGATCCGCCATGGCGTTCCACTCGTCAAACATCCAGCAGCCTCCGTCCTTCGAAAGCGCGGCCCAAGGTGACCTCGTCGGCGTACTCGAGATCTCCGCCCACTGGCAGACCGCTGGCCAATCGTGTCACTTTCAAACCCATCGGTTTCACCAACCTGGCCAGATAGGTAGCCGTGGCCTCCCCTTCCAAGTTCGGATCGGTGGCGAGGATCAGCTCGGTGACCTCCCCGTCGGCCAGCCGTGTCATCAGCTCGCGAATGCGCAGATCATCCGGGCCCACGCCCTCGATGGGGCTGATAGCCCCGCCGAGCACGTGGTAGCGGCCGCGGTATTCGCGCGTCTTCTCGATGGCGACGACGTCCTTGGACTCTTCGACGACACAGATGACATGGGGGTCGCGCCGGGGGTCGCGGCAGATGCGGCATTCCTCCTCGGCCGCGACGTTCCCGCAGACGCGGCAGAACCGGACGCGCTCCTTGACCTCCAGCAAGGCGTGCGCCAGCCGCTTGACATCGGCCGGGTCGGCGGACAGCAGGTGAAACGCTATGCGCTGCGCGCTCTTGGGACCGACGCCGGGCAGCAGACCCAGCTCGTCGATCAGATTCTGGACGACCCCTTCGTACATGGCGGTCAGAACCCCGGAAGCTGGAATCCGCCCCCGCCGAGGCCCTGGGCCAGCGGACCGAGCTTCTCCTGCTGGAGATCGGCCGCCGCGCGGACGGCGTCACGCACCGCCGCGATCACCAGGTCGGCGATCGTGTCGGCCGTGTCCTGCGGGTCACCGGAGTCGATGGCCTTCGGGCTGATCTTCAGTTCGAGCAGCTCGCCGCTGCCGTTCACCGTGGCGACGACCAGGCCGCCACCGGCGGTTCCCTCGACCTCCGCGTCGTTGAGCTCCTGCTGTGCCGTCGCGAGCTGCTGCTGCATGAGCTGCGCCTGCTCGAGCAACTGCTGCAGGTTGACATCACCTGGATTCACGATCGTGCGCTCCTCATGGCTTCGCGTGTGGCACGAGCCTACGGGGTTTGCCACGGATGTTGCACTGGCGCCGACCGGTGTTGGCGAGCGGGCGGCGGTCACGGGACACGGCGCCGCAGGTGCCCGCCCCGGTTGGCGGCCACATCTCGCGGGCCGGCACGGCCGTCCCGCAAGGTGCCGACGCGGTCGTCCCACCGCGCCCCCGGACCCGGCGCGGCCCCCGCCCGTGCGCGACTCCAGCGTCCCAGAACCGGCACGGGGACGGTGTCAAGGAGGAGCACGCATCACGTCAAGACCATATGAGGACGCCGCTATGTGTGGTCGATCTCGCCGATGACCTTGCCGCCCAGTTCGCGCTCGACGAGGGCCATGCCGGTCAGCGCGTCGGTGTCGGCGTCGGCGTCGTTGTCAGGATCGACCTCGTCGGCCTCGACGGGCGTCGGGCCGGAACGGCGCGGGACGGCGTCCGGCCAGCCCGCCGCGCCCGCCTGCCTCGGCCCCGACTGGGCCGCCGCCTGAGCGGCCGAGCGGGCCGCGGCGAGCCCCGGACGGGCCCCGCCGAACCCCGGGCTAGGCGCGTGCCCCTCGTCGTCCGGCGGCGGCGCGTCCGGCCACGGCTCGTCCGACGGGGACGCGGCCGGGGCGGGCCGCTGCGCGGGCGCCTGCCGCCGCCCCTGAAGGGAGGTGACGGACGCGCCCGTGGCCTCCGGCGGCGCGGGAACCTGCGCGGCGGGCGGGCTTTCCTGGCGCGGGGACGGCGCCGGCCTGGCGGCCGCCGGAGCCTGCCGCGCGGGCGCCGAGGGCGCGGCGCCGCCCGGCGCGTTGCCGACCACCGCCTCGACGCGCCAGTTGCCGCCCATGACCTCCGCGATGGCCGCCGCGACGACGGTGTCCTTACCCCCGTTGACGAAGTTGCGCATGGCGCCGACCTGGCTGAAGCCGAGCGTGACGATGTTGTCCTCGACGCCGATGAGCTGGGAGTTGGTGTTGACGTTCGCCCAGACGGCGGGCGAGCGCCGCTTGAGCACGTCAAGGATCTGCGGCCAGGTGTGCTGGAAGGCGCCGGACGCCGCCTGGACCACCGGCCCCGCGGCGGAGGCATCCTGCCCGCGCGGCGACGCCTGCGGCGCGGCGGCGTCCTGCTGCCCATGGGTGGCGCCCTGCTGGGCGCCGGCCCTCGCCGGGGCGGGCCAGTCGTCCGAAGACTGACGCGCGGCGGGCGGGCGGGCCTCGGCCGGCTGCGCCGTCTGACCGGAGGCGGCGTTCGCGGCCTGCCCCGGTGCGGCGTGCGGCGAAGCCACCGCGGCGACGTGCTGGGACTGGCCCGGCTGCGGGTAGTGCCGCTCACCGGCCGGATGCGGCTCGGACGGCGCGGCGGCCCGCGTGCCGGTGCTGGCGGAGGCGGCGCCGGGCACCGGTACGGCGGCGGCCGCCACGACGCCGCCGCGTTCGAGTCGCTCAAGACGGGCGAGCAGCGCGCCCTCGCCCTGGCCGGCGGCGGGCAGCAGCACGCGCGCGCACATCAGTTCGAGCAGCAGCCGGGGAGAGGCCGCGCCGCGCATCTCGGTCAGCCCCGCGTTGAACACCTCGGCCGCGCGGGTCAGCTCGGCGGGCCCCATGGAGGCGGCCTGCTCGGCGAGCCGCTCAAGCTCGTCGGCCGGCCGGTCGAGCAGCCCGTTGCCCGCGGCCTCGGGCACGTTGGCGAGGATCACCAGGTCGCGGAAGCGCTCAAGGAGGTCCATGGCGAACCGGCGCGGGTCGTGGCCGCCCTCGGCCACGCGGTTGACCGCCTGGAAGACCGCGGCGCCGTCGCGCCGGGCGAACGCGGCGACGATCTCGTCCAGCAGCCCGCCGTCGGTGTACCCCAGCAGGGACACCGCGCGCGCGTAAGTGATGCCGGCCTCGTCGGCTCCGGACAGCAGCTGGTCCAGGATGGACAGCGAGTCGCGGGCCGAGCCGGCGCCCGCGCGCACGACCAGCGGCAGCGCGGCCGGCTCGTACGGCACCGACTCGGAGGTGAGGATCTCCTCCAGCAGCTGCCGCAGCGTGGCCGGTGGCATCAGCCGGAACGGGTAGTGGTGGGTGCGCGACTTGATGGTCCCGATGACCTTCTCGGGCTCGGTGGTCGCGAAGACGAACTTCAGGTGTGGCGGGGGCTCCTCGACGAGCTTGAGCAGCGCGTTGAACCCCTCACGGGTCACCATGTGCGCCTCGTCGATGATGTAGATCTTGAAGCGCGCGGAGACCGGGGCGAAGAAGGCGCGCTCGCGAAGGTCGCGGGCGTCGTCCACGCCTCCGTGGGACGCGGCGTCGATCTCGATGACGTCGAGGTGGCCGGGGCCGGTGGGGGCGAGCGCCACGCACGACTCGCACTCGCCGCAGGGATCGGGCGTCGGGCCCTTCTCGCAGTTGAGCGAGCGGGCGAGGATGCGCGCGCTGGAGGTCTTGCCGCACCCGCGCGGCCCGCTGAACAGATAGGCGTGGTTGACGCGGCCGGTGCTGAGCGCCTGGCGCAGCGGCTCGGTGACGTGCTCCTGACCCTTGACTTCGGCGAACGTCCCAGGCCGGTATTTGCGGTAGAGAGCGAGACTCATGCCGTCTCCTCGCCTAGGGGGTCGGAGTAAGTGGTCACCAGAGCGACTTGAGGGTCATGTGTGCCGATCATCGCGATCATCTGACGACACCGCCTCGAGGCTCCAGCGAAGAGACCCCTCGCACACCCGACAGAGCCCGCTTATCCTTGCTGCCTTCCGGCCCTGGGGAGGTTCACAGGATGACGCCGTGCGAGGGGTCCGGTGACAGTCTAGCCGTGCGCGGCAGTGCTCGGGGCGGCCACGGCGCGAAGACCGAGACCGATTCGTCGTCGTCTCGATGGTCTCGGCGCCCTCCGGAGTCCGGTAAGCTTCTCGGCGGAGGATTCGCCTAGTTGGCCTAGGGCGCACGCTTGGAAAGCGTGTTGGGGGCAACCCCTCAGGAGTTCGAATCTCCTATCCTCCGCGCTTGGTTGAGCAGCAAGAAGGGCCCGGTCCATCCAGCCGGGCCCTTCGTGTTTCTCAGATCCGGTCGCGGATGGCGGCGAGGATGCGCGGAGTGTCGGGCGCCGGCGCGGCGAGGATGCTGAGCCTGTCCAGGACGGCGGCGTACTCGTCGACCTCGGCGCGCTTGTCCAGGTACATGGCGCTGGTGAGCTGTTCGAGGTAGACGATGTCGGGCAGGGTGGGCTCGGCGAAGCGCAGGATGCTGAACGGGCCGCACATCGCGGCGTGCCCGCCGACCTCGAACGGCAGCACCTGCAGGGTGACGTTCGGCATGGCGGCCGCCTCGATCAGGTGGTCGAGCTGGGCGCGGTGCACCGACGGGCCCCCGAGAGGCCGGTGCAGTACGGCCTCGTCCACGACGCACCACAGCCGCGGCCCGTCCTGCCCGGCGAGGATGCGCTGGCGGCCCATGAGCAGGCCGACGCGGCGGTTCACCTCCGAGAGCGACGCCTCGTCATAGCGGCCCACGACGAACGCGCGGGCGTAGTCCTCGGTCTGCAGCAGCGCGGGAATGAGCTGGACGTCGTAGCTGCGGATGATGGTGGCGGCCTCCTCCAGTCCGATGTACGCCTCCGACCAGCTCGGCAGGACGTCGCCGTACCGGTGCCACCAGCCGTTGGCGCTGGCCCGCGTGGCCAGGGTGAGCAGCGCCTGCCGTTCGGCCTCGTCGGTGACGCCGTACAGGGTGAGCAGGTCGGACACGTCGCGGGTCTTGAACGGGCTGCGCCCGAGCTCCAGCCGTCCGATCTTGGAAGCGCTCGCGCGGATGGCGTACCCGGCCTCGTCCCGGGTGATGCGCCGGGTTTCGCGCAGGTCGCGCAGCCGGCTGCCGAGCATCATGCGCAGGACGGTCGGGCCGGCGCCGGGGAGCACCGCGCCGGTCGATGTACCGCTTAGCACGTGTTCCCCGGTCATCGAGCGCTCCCTGGTCGACTGGACGGCGCGGCGGAGCCGCCGTTCTCAGCGGCACATCGTACGCCTTTCAAGTATGTGACGATGCAAATGCACGTGCATATGGAGAATTATCTTCTCGTGCAAGTGCACTTGCACAGGGCGATCAGTTAGAGCAGGATAGCCGCGCGTAAGGCTCTAACCGCGATGAGCGGCAGAAAAAGCGAACGGCCCCCTGTGGTCTAGACAGGGAGCCGCTCTAGTCCATCCCCGCACTCCAACCGCACGAGAAGGACATCGCCGATGAGGATACCTTGGCGGCAGCCTGCCCAGAACAGCCCCTTTCCCAAGCAGCCGGCCCGGCTGCCGCAACGCTGGGTGCTCATCTTGGGGCTCGCCGGCAGCGTCACCACGAACATGACCGCGGCGATGGGCCCGGCCGTCGGGCTGCCCGCCGGGCTCGCGGCCGTCGGGCTGCTTCACTCGATCATGGACTGAGCGAGGACGCCGGGGCACGCCCGCCGCCGGCGTGCCCGCAGGCGGGATGCAGGCCCAGGCCGGCTCCGGCGCCGGCCGAGAAGGCGAGCACCAGGCCCGCGACGATCGGCCCGTGGGAGACGGCCCACGCACGCAGCCAGGCGCTGACCGGCATGATCGGCAGACTGCGGACGAAGTAGGCGGGGGGCGGCACGACATCGGCGGCCCGACGCGGCGCGTCGCCGTCATGGGCGAGGTCATCGGCATGCGCGACGTCATAGGGGTAAGGCGCGTCGCCGGAGGCCGGGCGCCGGTCGTGGACGCGACGAGGGGGCGGCACCTCGTCGCGGGAGGGAGGCGGCGTCTCGTTCCTGGCACTCAAGGTGACCTCCGTATCACCCGCGGTGATCTTCGATCGTCACCGTAGCCCGCCCCCGGCCGCCGGCCCCGCAGCCGTCGCCCTGGCGCGGCCGATCACGGCCGCGCGTTGGCCCTCAACGGCCACGACCTTGGCGAAAGGCCCCTTTGTGCGACGCCTGCGCCGCCCTGGGCATGACTCCGGCTTGATGTCATCCCGCGACAACGCATGATCGTTCTTCTGCGGGGCACTAGGCAGACGACACCTGAGGACCGAGAAAAGGAACGGGCCGATGGATTTCCGGGACGATGTCGACCTTGACGCTTCTCAGGTCGAGAACCGAGGTGGCGGAGGCGGACTCCGAGGCGGCGGGCTCGCCATCGGAGGAGGCGCGGCGGGCATCATCGCCCTCATCGCCGCACTCATATTCGGGATCAACCCCGGTGACATCACCGGGGGCGGTGGCGGCGACACGACGGGCGTCCAGCCGACCTCCGATCTCTCCCAGGAGTGCAAGAAGGGCTCCGACGCCGACCAGTCCGAGAACTGCCGGGTGGTGGGCGTGGTGAACAGCATCCAGGCGTACTGGAAGGACGCCTTCGGCAAGAGCGGTGACGGCGCGTACTCGCCGGCCAAGACCGTGCTGTTCTCCCAGGCGGTGGACACCGGGTGCGGGCAGGCCACCTCGCAGGTCGGGCCGTTCTACTGCCCGAGCGACAAGCACGTCTACCTCGACCTCAGCTTCTTCGACGAACTGCAGAGCAAGTTCGGCGCCAAGGGCGGCCCGTTCGCGCAGGCGTACGTCATCGCCCACGAGTACGGCCACCACGTCCAGGACCTGCTGGGCACCATGGACCGCATCAGCGGCAACAGCCAGGGCGCCGACAGCGACTCGGTACGACTGGAGCTCCAGGCCGACTGCTACGGCGGCGTGTGGGCCAAGAACGCCGTGGACACCGGCTTCTACGACAAGCCCTTCACCCAGACCGACATCCAGGAGGCGCTCGACGCCGCGGCGGCCGTCGGCGACGACCGCATCCAGGAGAAGGCGCAGGGCCGCGTGGACCCGGAGGCCTTCACCCACGGCACGGCCGAGCAGCGGACCAAGTGGTTCAGCACCGGCTACACCTCGGGCGATCCCGCCAAGTGCGACACCTTCTCGGGCGGCATCTGAGCTGGTCGGCACTTCACTCCACAGTCGCTGAAGCAGGGGAAACCGGAAAACTCTCTTAAACTGCGTAGGGTGATCTTCAAGTCAGTCGGTGATGGCCGCCCGTACCCCGAGCATGGCCTGTCGCATCGCGAATGGGCACAGATTCCGCCCCGGCAGGTCAGGCTCGACTCCTTGGTCACCACGAAAGCGGTGCTCGACCTGCACTCTCTGCTCGCCAAGGACTCGACGTTCTACGGTGACCTGTTCCCGCACGTGGTGCAGTGGCGCGGCGAGCTGTACCTGGAGGACGGCCTGCACCGCGCCCTGCGCGCGGCCCTGCACCAGCGCTCGGTCCTGCACGCGCGCGTGCTGGAGCTGGACGACTCCGGCGGCTCTTCGGCGCAGTGACGGCCGGACGAGGAGGCGCGGGCGAGATCGAAATGAGGTGAACAGCGCGGATCACGAGGCCGGCCACCGGCCTCGTAGGTAAAACAGTTCCCGTACCGGCTCCGCGCCGCAGGCCGGTTACCTAGGCTTCGACCGTCGCAGGGGCGACACGGCTCACGCCGCTGGAACGCGAACGCCGGGCGGTCATCCAAATGCCAGACGTCACACAGCTCGTGGCACAGATCCGTGAAGAGCTCGCGGCGGAGTTCCGCGAACGCGTTCGCGAGCGTCTCACCGAGCAGCCCACCGAGTGGCTGGTCGAGCAGCTGATGGCCCTGGTCCTCCCCAGCGCCGACGTGACGCGCCTGGTCCCGCGGCAGGCGCCATGGAGCACGGGCCCCGGTGACGGCGAGAACAGCGGGCACGACGGCCAGAGCGGGAACGGCGGCCACAGCGACCACGGTGGCCAGGCAGGGTACGACGGCCAGAGCGGGCAGAGCGGGCACGCCGCGCATGCGAGCGGCGAGACGGGCCGGGACGCCGGCCGGCCCCCGGGGCAGGCGCACGAACCCCCGGCCCACCGCGGCGGGCAAGATTCAGGCACCGGGGAGTACGACGACGAGGACGCCGAGGATCGCGCGGCGCGGGCGTCACGCGTCCGGCTGCTCGGCCTCGACGACGCCTCCCTCCCCGGTCACATCGAGCGATATCGCGCGCTGGCGAGGGAGCAGCTGGAGAACGAGGGCTACCTCCTCGATCCGCCGCACAAGGGCGGCCCGCTCATCTCCCCCGCGCACCGCTCGCCGCGAGGTGAGGCGCTGTTGCTCGAAGCCAAGGACCTTCTGTACGCGCTGCTGTTCGGCGGCCCCGAGGAGGGCGTCCGCCTCGGCCGCGTGCAGCGCGAGCTGCTCACGCTCACGATGCCGCGTGCGAAGGCGTCCGCCGTGACCTCGCTCCTGCGCACGGCCACGGAGATCGGCGCCGAGGGCGCCCGCCACGACCCGCGACGCGCCGCGGACGACGACCGCGCCGCCGACCTCGTGCTCCAGGTGGAGTACGGAGAGGTCGCGGGCGAACTGGTCGGCAACGCCATCGCGGCGAGCCTCCGTCTGATCAACAACCTCGAGATCAACGAACAGGCCCTCTACGGCCGCATGGAGAACGTCGAAGAGAGCACTCTGGACCCCTGACGCCCGCCAGAACCCACACCTCCGCACCCCTTGGGGTCCGCCGCCCGGACGTTGCGGCGTCGCTGACGCGCAGCCGAACCCAGCGCGGAGGCGAGCCCAGCGCGGAGGCGAGCCCGTACGCGGAAGCGGAAGCGAACCGGCGTGAAGGCGAACCCGGACACGGAACGGGCGGGGAAGCGGGCGGCCTGCCGGTGGCCGGGCCCGGTAATCGCGTTGACACTCCCGCGGCCGCGCGGCCAGCCTGAGTGGATGCTGATAAGACGCGAGATCGCCGCGGACATCCCGGCCATCCGTGAGATCCACAACGCCGCCTTCGCCAAGCCCGAAGCGCCCGGCGAGCCGACGGTGGAGGCCGTCCTGGTGGACGCCCTGCGGGCCTGTGACGCCTGGCTGCCGCCGCTCTCGCTGGTCGCCACCGCACCGGACGGCGAGGTCGTGGGGCACGTCGTCTGCACCCGGGCCTCGGTGGAGTCGGCTCCCGCGCTCGGGCTCGGGCCGCTCGGAGTGCTCCCGGCCCACCAGCGCCGGGGCGTCGGCCACGCGCTCATGCACGCCGTGCTCGGAGCGGCGGACGCGCTCGGCGAACCGCTGGTCGTGCTGCTCGGCCACCGCGACTACTACCCGCGGTTCGGTTTCCGGCCGGCCGCCGAACTGGGCATCGTCCCGCCGGTCCCGGCGTGGGGCGCCCACTTCCAGGCGCGCGCCCTGACCGCGTACTCGCCGGCGACGCGCGGCGCGTTCGCGTACGCCAAGCCCTTCGACGACCTGTAGCCGCCCGACCCGCCGCTCTGACCGGCCGCGGACTCCAGCGGGCGAGCACACCAGCGGGCAAGCGGGCAAGCAGAAGGGCCCGCGGCCGGTCGCCCGGCGCGGGCCCTTCGTGGTGGCGGTGGAGGTGGGATTTGAACCCACGGATAGGTTGCCCCATCACACGCTTTCGAGGCGTGCGCCCTCGGCCACTAGGCGACTCCACCGCCGAGCAGCCTACCGGATCCGCGGCCCTCTTCGCTCGCGCACACCGTCCGATAGGCCCCAAATGCCCTTTTCATTGGCGGCGCTCGGCAAAGAAGTCCCGCAACACGGCCGCGCAGTCGCCGGCCAGGACTCCGAGGATGACCTCCGGACGGTGGTTCAGCCGCCGGTCGCGCACCACGTCCCAAAGCGAGCCGGCCGCGCCGGCCTTCTCGTCGGCGGCCCCGAAGACGATCGTGTCCACCCGCGCGAGCACCGCGGCACCCGCGCACATCGTGCACGGTTCGAGGGTCACCACCAGCGTGCAGCCGGTCAGCCGCCACTCGCCGCGCGCGCGGGCCGCCGCGCGCAGGGCGAGCACCTCGGCATGGGCCGTCGGGTCGGCGCTCGCCTCGCGGTCGTTGCCCGCGGCCGCCAGCACCTCGCCGCCGGGCCCCAGGACGACCGCCCCCACCGGCACCTCGCCGCGCCCGCCGGCCAGCACGGCCTGTTCGAGCGCGAGCCGCATCGGCGCCTCGAACGCGGCGGACGCCGGCTCGCTCACGGGCGCGACCTCGCGAGCGACCTCGCGAGCGACCCCACGGGCGGCGCCACGCCGGACGACGCCGCGCCGGGCGGGGCGTCAGTGCAGCCGGTCGAGTTCATCGGCGAAGGAGAGCTTCTCGGCGATGACCGAGAGGGTGTCGGCGGGGAGCACCCCCTCCTCCATGCTGAGCTCCAGCATCTCCTCGGCGCTGACCCCGAGGTCGCTCAGCAGCTCGAAGTCGCCGGCCGGGCGGACGCCGAGATCGGCCTCCTTGTCGGGCACCACGACGCCGGCCAGCTCGTTGAACAGCTCACCCAGGCCGTCACGGGCCGCCGCGTGGGCGTCCGAGAGGAACGCGCGAGGCTCGGCGTCGTCGTCGTAGCGAACGATCGCGAACCACTCGTCCTCCACCTCGACGCACAGCAGGGCGAGCTCCTCGCCGTTCAGGCCCAGGGCCTCCGAGACGGCGTCTCCGAGGTCGTCGGCGATTTCGGCGTTGGTCAGATCGACCTCGGCACCGCTCCACCCGTCGGGCGTGCGGACGAAGGCCGCGGCGAACAGAGCGCTGTGTGTTGGTCTCGAGGGCATGATCGGGGCTCCCGAGGTCAGCCGATGGCTGAGTCGACGGCACGTTCAAACGGCTGGGAGAACCCCAGCCGCGCGGCGATGCTGGAAAGCACCTCGTCGGGCAGCAGTTCGAGGTCACCGGAGAGGGCGCCCAGCTCCATCTCGTCGAGGCCCAGGTCGGCGAAGATCGACAGATCTCCGGCCGGGAGGACCATGTCGAGTTCCTCCTCCTCCGGCACGGGGACGTCGAGGTACTCCAGCACCTGCTGGGCGAGCGGCCAGTCCCACGACGCGGTGATGTCGGACAGGAAGACGTCGACGCGCTCGCCGAACACCCTCAATGCCACGAAGAAGTCATCCCCAACGGCGACCAGGCCAATCGTGGCACCCATGCTCGGCTGCTGACGGAGGGCATGGATCAGCCCGTGGAGGTCCGCGGTGAGACCCACGGGCAACATCTCGGCTTCCCAGCGGTCGTCCTCGCGGTAGACCACGATGGCGAAGTCAAGAGCATCTACGTCTGTCATCTTCACCCCACCGACGCGGTTCTTACAGTTGGTAATGCTCCCAGAATCACCGGGGTCCCGTAGGCCGCTCAGGCAAATTGTGATCAAAAACGGCGGCCCACGGCCGACTTGAGGTGTGATGGGCGTTACCAGGCTGCTCGTACCCTTCACTCGGTCGCAGGAGATAGCGTTGGCAGCCATGAAGACCCTCGTCGTTGACCATCCGCTGGTCGCTCACAAGCTGACCACCCTCAGGGACGTGCGCACCGACTCTCCGACGTTCCGCCGGCTGGCCGACGAGCTGGTCACGCTGCTGGCGTACGAGGCCACGCGCGACGTACGGGTCATCGACGCGACGGTCTCCACCCCCGTGGCCCCCGCGCACGGCGTGCGGCTGGCCCGCCCCGCGCCCCTGGTCGTGCCGATCTTGCGGGCCGGCCTCGGCATGCTCGACGGCATGACCCGCCTGCTGCCCACGGCCGAGGTGGGCTTCCTCGGCATGATCCGCGACGAGGGCACCCTCAAGGCGCAGACCTACGCCACCCGCCTGCCCGAGGACCTTTCGGGCCGCCAGTGCTTCGTGCTGGACCCCATGCTCGCCACCGGCGGCACGCTCGCCGCGGCCATCGAGCTGCTGTTCGAGCGCGGCGCCGAGGACGTCACCGCCATCTGCCTGCTCGCCGCGCCCGAGGGCCTGACGTACCTGGAGCAGGTCTTCGCCGACTCGGGCAACCCCGTGCGGGTCGTGACCGCCGCCCTGGACGAGCGGCTGAACGAGCACGGCTATATCGTCCCCGGCTTGGGCGACGCGGGAGACCGCCTCTACGGCGTCGTCTGATTCTTTTTCCTTCCTCTTCCCCAGGTTGACGCACCCTTCGTTACATACTGTGTTTCACAGGGTACACAGAGTGATGACATAGTCACTGTGTTCCGGCCCCCGCGGGGCCGTGGACGCACACCTGGGAGAGCGATGGACCACCTGCCGGATTTTGACGCCTACACACAGGTCGAGACCGCGCTGAAGGTCGAGTTCGCCGGGGTCCATCCCGCCGCGACGGTGACCCGCTGCATAGAGGCGGCGCACCACGGCGCGATGGAGGTCACTGGTTACGCGTACCCGAGCCTCGTCGAGCGGATCGCGCGCAAGCACCTTCAGGTGCTGGCCACGGTCGTCGGCGAGCAAGGGTGACGCAGGTCACATCCAGACCCCTAAAGACTGTGGGGTCAGGATGCCTTTACCGAGCGAATGAGCTGGGTAATGTATACGGTGGGTGCAGTGGGTGAGTTGGTTAACGGAGGCGGCAGTGCAGGTCAAGAAGGTTCTAACGTACGCAGCCATCGCGTTTGTGGCTTTCTACCTGTTCACCAGACCGGCTGACGCGGCGAGCGCGGTCAGAGGAGCAATGGACACTGTGGTGAACGCCGCGGATTCGCTGGCGCTATTCGTCGCGAAGCTGACATGAGACTTGTGACCCACGGGGACTCTGCTCCGTCGTCGGTCAATCGTTACCTTCTGCCCCACGAACACCAGGTCATCATGGTGCGGCGCCACCCGGCCGTGCTGCTGCGGCCGGTCGCCGAGGTCTTCGGCGGCCTGGTCCTGGCGGGGCTGCTGAGCAAGTGGCTCGGAGAGAACCAAGGGTCCCAGGCCCTCGTGATCGTGTGGTGGGCCTGGCTTCTCTTACTCATCCGCTTCGTGTGGAAAGTGGCCGAGTGGTCCGTCGACTACTTCGTGGTGACGTCCAAACGCATGCTCCTTACCACTGGTTTGATCACTCGCCGAGTGGCGATGATGCCGCTCGGCAAGGTGACCGACATGAGCTTCCAGCGCTCATTGCTCGGCCGCATGCTCGGCTACGGCGAGTTCGTCCTGGAGTCCGCCGGTCAGGACCAGGCGCTCTCGACGGTCCCCTTCATTCCGTATCCGGAGACCTTGTACCTCGAGGTTTGCCAGATGCTCTTTCCCAGTTCTGACGACGACGATTAGTCCGGGTTCGTCCTGAATCCCGAGGGGTGAGACAGTCTTGCCCCTCGGGATTCTTGACGTGGGTATACCCGATTCGGCTGCTTCGTGCCATCATGGCGAGACCATTGACCATAACATCGCCTTAAGAGATCACATGCCGAGTCAGGGAACCATTGGTGATCGCGTCCGCGGGCTGCGTCTGAGCAGGCGCATGTCTCAGGCCCAGCTGGCTGGACCCGACCTCTCCGACAGTTATGTCTCACTCATCGAGTCCGGTAAGCGTACGCCGACGCCGGTGGTCGCCCGCCTTCTCGCGGAGCGCCTCGGATGCACCACCGAGTTCCTGCTCCACGGGATCGAGCCGCGCCAGCGCATCGACACCGAGCTCGGCCTGCGCCACGCCGAGCTGGAGCTGTACCACGGGGACGCGGCCCTGGCCGCCGACCGCTTCGGCGACATCGTCAAGGCCGCCGGCGAAGAGAACGCTCTCTTGGCCGCCCATGCCCGTCTGGGGCGGGCGCGTGCGCTGGAGGCACAGGGCAAGGTGGGCCGCGCGGTCGAGGCGTACGAGCGGCTGCGCCGCGAGGCCGCCGCGCACCCGGAGCGGCTGGCCGACATGCCGCTCACCGTGGCGCTGTGCCGGTGCTACCACAAGGCCGGCGACGTGATGCGTGCCCGCGATCTCGGCGCCAAGGCGCTGGAGCAGGTTACGCAACTGTCACTGTTCCACGGTGAGGTCGCGGTGGACCTCGCCGCGGCGCTCGCCGACCTCGAGATCGGCCTGCCCTACGTCGAGCACGTGCTCGAGGTCACGGGCGTGCCGGTGCCGTCCGACCGTACGACCGAGATCCTCTCGCTCTGGCAGGCCAGCGTGTCGGCGGCCGAGGGTGAGGATTCGGCGCTCGCGGTGCAGTTCGCCGACGACGCCCTGTCGGCCGGCCGGCCCGCGCGCATCGCGGTGCAGATGGCGAAGATCGCCATGCGCTGGGCCGAGATCGCCGCCGCACGGTCCGGCGGGGACGATTCCGACGCGCTGGTCTCCCGCGCCTCGGAGGTCTTCTCCGTGCTGCCGGCCGAGTCCGCGGAGTACGCGCACAGCCTCATCGTGCTCGCCCGGGTGCACCTGCGGTCCGGGGACACCGGCGACGCCGACGACCTCGCGTCCAAGGCGCTGGACCTGCTGGCCGACGAACCGCGCACCATCAGGGCTTCGGCCCATCTCGTGCGCGCCGGGGGCGCTTTGGCACGGTCCGATGCCACGGTCACGGCTCACCTGCAGCGTGCCGAGGAGGTCCTGGCGGCGATGCCGTCGTCGGGCGCGATCCGCGACAGGGAAGCCGCCGAGGTGTGGCGCGAGTTGGGCGACCTGTGGGGCAAGGCCGGTGACCGTGGCCGGCAGACGCGCGCGTATCGTAGGGCACTCGAAGCGGTCGGGGTCAGGTCGACCGTCGCCGGTGCCGTCACAGCAACGGTTTTCGCGCGGTAGACCTCCCTCCAGGGCCCCGGATTTGGCTCGGGGCCCTGGAATAAATAAGGTCGACCAATCATTGACTCGTAGGATGATTGGTTACCCGGAGGAGGCAGACTGTGAGTCTGCGTACGGCGCAGCGGGCTTCCCTCGTCGACCAGGTGATCGAGCAGCTCAAAGAGCAGATCACCTCTGGGTCCTGGCGTCTGCACGCCAAGATCCCTACGGAGACCGTCCTCGCTGAGCAGCTCGGCGTCGGCCGCAACACCGTCCGTGAGGCGGTGCGCGCGCTCACTCATGCGGGCCTGCTCGAATGCCGGCAGGGTGACGGCACCTACGTCCGCGCCACCAGCGAGCTCTCGGGCGCCATGGCGCGGCGCCTGCGGGCCGCCGAGCACCTGGAGATCCTCGAGGTGCGGCGCGCGCTGGAGGTCGAGGCCGCGCGGCTCGCGGCCGTCCGCCGCACCGAAGGTGACATCGAGCTGATCGAGGCTGCCCTGCTCAGGCGCGAGGAGGCATGGGCCGAGGGCGAGGTCAACTCCTTCGTGGAGGCCGACCTTGCCTTCCACGTCGCGGTGGTCGAGGCCACGCACAACCGGGTGCTGATCGAGCTGTACAAGGACTTCTCGGCGGCGCTGCGCGCCAGCATCGCCGCCGCGGGCGCGCCATTGCAGAACGGCCACATCCCGCACGACGCCATCGCCAGGGCCATCGCCTCCGGTGACGCGGCCGCCGCCGAGCGCGCCGGGCACGCCTGCATGGAGCACATCGCGATCGCGCTCACCGAGACGCCCGAGCTGGTCGACTGACGCGCGGCTCCTCCCCTCGAAGGCCGCCGACCGGGCGGTTCAGGGCATGCGCTGACCGGGTGGTTCAGGGCATGCGCAGAGACATCACCAGATAGCGGAACGCCGGGTCGTCGTCCTCGTCGGTGATCAGAGCGGGCCGGGTGGGCGAGGCCATGTGGATGCTCGCCTTCTCGGTCTGTACCCCGGCCAGGCCGTCCAGCAGGTAGTGCGGCTGGAAGGCGATCTGGATGTCGTCGCCTTCCAGGTCGGCGGCGACCGCCTCGGCGCCCCGGCCGATGTCGCCGCCGCCGGCCTGCACCAGCACCTGCCCCTGCGTGAACGACAGCCGGATGGCGGTGTGGCGTTCGGCGACCAGGGCGACGCGCTTGACGGCTTCGACGAACGGCGCCACCGTGACGTCGGCGCGGATCGCCCAGGTGTCGGTGAGCCGCGCCCGGTAGTCGATGAACTGCTCGTCCAGCAGGCGCACGGTGGTGGTGCGGCCTGCGCACTCGAAGCCGGCCACCCCGTCGCCGAGGCCGATCGACACCTCGCCGGCGCGCAGAGCACGGCCCA
Source organism: Sphaerisporangium sp. NPDC049457 (assembly GCF_055586705.1). NCBI lineage: Bacteria > Bacillati > Actinomycetota > Actinomycetes > Streptosporangiales > Streptosporangiaceae > Sphaerisporangium > Sphaerisporangium sp. NPDC049457. The sequence goes on from NZ_JBVJHR010000004.1 coordinate 287,731, forward strand.
CCTCGACCATGACCTTCGCGGGCACCATGACCGCGGCCTGCCCGTCGGGACGCTCGGGGTTCCACAGGAAGTCACGTACCGCGATGCGGTAGCGGTCGGTGGCCGCCATGGAGACCTGGGCGCCGTCGATGTCGACGCGGATGCCGGTGAGCATGGGCAGGGTGTTGTCGCGGCTGGCGGCGGCCGCCACCTGCGTGACGGCGGAGGCGAAAACGCCGCCGCCCACCGCGCCGGCCTTGGGCGGCATGGCGGGCAGCGTCGGAAAGTCCTCCACCGGCATGGTCAGCAGGCCGAACTCGGCGCCGCCACAGGTCAGCACCGCCTCGGCGCCGGAGGTGACGATCTGCACGGGCTCGGGCGGCAGGCTGCGGGTGATCTCGGCGAGCACCCGGCCGGGGATCAGCACCCTGCCCGGCTCGGCGACGTCGGCGTCCACGACCGCGCGGGCGGAGACGTCGTAGTCGAACACCGACAGCATGAGGCTGTCGTCGAGCGCCTCCAGCAGGATGCCGGACAGCACGGGCATCGCGGGACGTCCCGGCAGCGTGCGGGCGCTCCATGCCACCGCGTCGGCGAGGACATCGCGGTTCACCTGGAACTTCACCCTGATCCATCCCCTTCGGTAACCTTTGTTCTCCAGAAGGTAGCGCCTGGGTCGGACATTTACCCGCGAAGCAAGCGGACCATCACCCACCTCGCCCCTACTTCGGGAGATTCAGCCCCTGGTGCCGTTGAGGTAGGCCAGGACGGCGAGGACGCGCCGGTTGTCGTCGTCGGACACGGCCAGGTCGAGCTTGGTGAAGATGCTCGCGGTGTGCTTGGCGACGGCGCTTTCGCTGAGGAACAGTCGCTGGGCGATGGCGGCGTTCGACCGTCCCTCGGCCATGAGCCCGAGCACCTCGCGCTCGCGCGGGCTGAGCCGTCCCAGCGGCTCGTGGCGGGCGTTGCTGGCCAGCAGTTTGGCGATCACGTCGGGATCCATCGCGGTGCCGCCGGCGGCCACCCGCCGCACCGCGTCGACGAACTGCGCGGCGTTGAAGACCCGGTCTTTGAGCAGGTAGCCCACCCCGCCGGTGCCGTCGGCGAGGAGCTCTCTGGCGTACAGCTGCTCGACGTGCTGGGACAGGACCAGCACGGGCAGGCCGGGGATCGACTGACGGGCCGCCAGCGCCGCCTGCAGCCCCTCGTCGGTGAAGGTCGGCGGCAGCCGCACGTCGACCACCGCGACCTCGGGGCGCTCGTCGAGCAGGGCCTTGAGCAGCTCGGGCCCCGACTCGACCGCCGCGACGATCTCGAACCCGTGGGCCTGCAGGAGGCGGACCAGGCCGTCGCGGAGAAGGTAGAGGTCTTCGGCCAGGACCACCCTCACGCGTTGACCCCGGACTCCGCCTGCTTGGCCTGGTGGGACAGGCCGTACGCGACGAGGAGCATGGCCGTGCCGACAGCGGTCATGCCGATGATGGTGGGCCACTGGAGCGCCTCGGGCAAGTAGAGCGCCAGGAACCAGCTCCGCTGGTCGGCATTGAAGATCTTGAAGCCGGCCGTGACCAGGCCCTGCGGGAACAGCGGCAACCAGCTCGTCCCCCAGCAGAAGACCATGAGTTTGTGCTTCCAGCCGGGCAGCCTGGCGTGGCACGCGGCGTATCCGGCGAACACGCGGGGGATGTCCACGCCCGCCTTGGTCGGCCCGCCGGGAGGGCTGTGCAGGGTGAGGGTGCCGCCGAAGGCGGCCACCCGCCGTTCGATGCCGCGCAGCCCGCTGCCACGCGACGGATCGGCCCCGCCCTGCCCGTCGTCGATGACGGTGATGCGCAGGGCGGGGCCGCGGCGGCTGATGTCCACCGCGACACGGCGGGCGCCGCCGTGCCTGCAGGCGTTGGTGAGCAGCTCGCTGACCACGAAGTACGCGGCCGACTCGACCGGAGCCTCCGGCCGGACGGCCAGTTCGACGTCGACCGAGACCTGCAGCGGGCTGTCGAGGGCCAGGGCTCGCACGGCGTCCTCCAGGCCGCGTTCGGCGAGCACGGGCGGGTGGATGCCCCGCACGAGCTGCCGCAACTCGACCAGCGACGCGGCCGACGCCTCGCGGACCTTGGCGATCAGCGCCTTGGCGGCCTCCGGGTCTGAGTCGATGAGCTCCTCGGCCGCGCCGAGGGTCATGCCCATGGCCACCAGACGGGCCTGCGCGCCGTCGTGCAGATCGCGCTCGATGCGCCGCAGCTCGGCGGCCTGGGTGTCGATCGCCTCGGTGTGCGCCTGCGTCAGCCGGCGCATGGCGTTGGTCAGGCGGGCGCGGTAGGTGGGGGCGAGCAGCCGGCGCGTCCACACGCCGTGCAGGCGGACCGCGCGCGGGGCCACCAGGAGCCCCGCGACCGCGAGCGCCACCCCGGCCGGCGCCGCAGCCAGGCCCTGCGCCGCCAGCGCCGCCCCGGCCGCCACCATGAGCGGCGGCACCAGGACCGGACCCCCGCCGAACAGCGGGTCGGCGATCAGCCAGGCGAGATCGCGCCAGGTGGCCGGGTCTGTCAACATCCAGTTCAGGGTGCGGTTGAAGTTCGGCACCAGGGACGTGCGGTAGAGGCTGCGGCCTTCGCGGTACCAGCCGTCGCGCTGCGGCACGGGCGGCGGCGGCGCCGCGCGGTAGGGCGGGACGATCTGCACCTCGGCCCAGGCGAGGGCGAGCCTGCGCGCCTGCGTGGCCCGGCGGCGGATCAGGCGGATGGTGGCCGGGAACAGGAAGACCATGCCGAGGCCGAAGCTCAGCACGAGCACCAGCAGCGCCAGCGCGCCGATCGCCGCGTTCACCGCGGCCAGCGCGAGCAGCGCCAGAGCGCGCCCGAAGCCGACCGCCGTCCTGAGAACCATGCCGCCCAGTCTGCGACATCCGGCGCTTAGCTCGTAGTGCCCATTGCACCCGTTCGAAGGTGTACTTAGGTACACCCCGGCCGGGGCCGCAGGCGCATTCCACCGACAAGCCCGGCGTTCTTACCGTCGGGTGCATGGAAATCATCGAGATCACCGACCTGCGCAAGGTGTACGGAGATCAGGTGGCGGTCGACGAGGTGTCGTTCGCCGTGCGCGAAGGCGAGCTTTTCGGCGTGGTGGGCCGCAACGGCGCCGGCAAGACCACGACAGTCGAGTGCGTGTGCGGCCTTCGCACTCCCGACGGCGGCGCCATCACCGTCACGGGGCTCGATCCGCGTGCGGACCGCGCGCTGCTGCGCCAGAGGGTCGGCGTGCAGCTCCAAGACTGCTCGCTGCCCGACAAGCTGCGGGTCGGTGAGGCTTTGGAGCTGTACGCGTCGTTCTACGACCGGCCGGCCGACTGGCGGGCGCTGCTGGAGGAGGTCGGGCTCGGTCCCAAGCGCGACACCGCGTTCGCCAAGCTGTCGGGCGGGCAGCGGCAACGGCTGTCGATCGCCCTGGCCCTGGTGGGCGCGCCCCGCGTGGCCATCCTGGACGAGCTGACCACCGGCCTCGACCCTCAGGCACGCCGGGAGACCTGGGAGCTCATCGAGCGGATCAAACGGCGCGGCGTCACGATCGTCCTGGTCACCCACTTCATGGAGGAGGCCGAGCGGCTCTGCGACCGCATCGCGGTGATCGACCGCGGCCGGGTGGCCGCGGTCGACACGCCCGCCGGCCTGATCGCCCGGGTGGACGGCGGTCAGCGTCTGCGCTTCCGCGGCGCGCCCGGCGCCGACCAGGTGCTCAAGGCGCTCCCCGAGGTGGCGACCCTCACCCGAGACGGCGACACGGTCACGGTGACCGGGGCGGACGGCGTCCTGCTGGCCGTGACGACGGCCCTCGCGGCCTGCCAGATCGTCCCTGCGGGCCTCCAGATGGAGCGCGCCACGCTGGACGACGCCTTCCTCGCCCTCACCGGCCGCCCGTCCGTCGACGCCTCCTGACCGGCGGCTCCGACCGACCGGGCGAGTGCCACCGACGCCGCCCCCCAAGCACACCCAGGAGACTCCATGACGACGACCGGCTCGCCCTCTCTTCACCCGGCCCGCCGGGGCCGCTCGGCGCTGCGCAAGGTGCTGCTCACCGAAGCCCGCCTCTATCTGCGCGAACCCCTCACGGCGTTCTTCACCATCGTCCTCCCGGTCGGCCTGCTGCTGATCCTGGGCAGCGCCATCCCCGCCTTCCGCGCGGCCGACCCCTCCTTGGGCGGCGAGCGGGTGGTCGACACCCACCTCCCGGCAATGATGATCATGCTGTCGGTCGCGACCTCCGCCTTCAGCGCCATCCCCACCGCGCTCGCCACCTATCGCGAGCGGGGCGTGCTGCGCAGGCTGTCCACCACTCCCGCCTCGCCGGCGTCGCTGCTCGGCGCCCAGCTGGTGCTGAACCTGGCCACCTCGGTGCTCGCCGCCTTCCTGACCCTCCTGCTCGGGCACCTCGTCCTCGGCACGCGCGTCCCGGCGGCTCTGCTGTGGTTCGCGCCATCCTTCGTCGTCGGGGTGTGCGCCATGTTCGCGCTCGGCCTGTCGGTCGCCGCCGTGGTGCCGAACGGCCGCGTCGCCGGAGGTGTCGGCTCGCTGGTGATGTTCCCGTTGCTGTTCCTCGGCGGCATGTGGCTTCCCCGCGAGCTGATGCCCGAGGTGCTGCGCCGGCTCAGCGATTTCACTCCGACGGGCGCGTTCGGCCAGGCGATGCGCGACACCTGGGCCGGCGCGGCCCCGCAGCCGCTCCACCTCGGCGTCCTGGTGGCATGGGGGCTGGCCGCAGGCGTGTTCGCGGCCCGGGTCTTCCGGTGGGAGTGAGGGCGGACCGAGCGTACGGTGACGGTCCGCGGGGGCGGCCGTCGCCGCTTTTATTAGACCGTTCATTCTTGATAAGGTCAGAGCCATGGCGCGTACGAAGGAGTTCGACCCCGAGAAGGCGCTCCAGGCCGCTCTGGAGCTGTTCTGGGAACGCGGCTACGAGGCGACCTCGATGGCCGATCTGGTCGACAGGCTCGGCGTCGCCCGCGCCAGCCTCTACTCCACCTTCGGCGGCAAGCACGAGCTGTACGTGCTCGCCCTGCGCCGCTACATCGAAAGCCGCCGGCCCTCGCCGCTGGAGATCCTCTCCCAGCCCGGCCCCGCGCTGCCGGCCGTGCGCGCCCTGGTCGAGTTCTACGCCTCCGACTCCGTGAACGACGTGCGGCGGCGCGGGTGCATGGCGGTCAACGCGGCGGGCGAGATGCTCCCGGGCGACGAGGAGGTCACCCGCATCCTGGACGCCAACTGGACGGCCATGGAGACCGCGATCGCCTCGGCTCTGACCCGCGCCCGCGCGCAGGGCGAACTGCCTGCCGACCGCGACCCGCTGGCGCTGGCCCGCTTTCTGCTGGTCTTCCTGCAGGGGCTGCGGCTGGTGAGCAAGGGCTCCCCCGACCATCGGCGGCTGCGCGACGCCGCGGCCCAGGCCCTTTCGGTGCTCGGCTGACCGTGCCCTCCGGGCGCGCGCCGCCTCCACACCGCCCGTGCCGGCCCGCGGCACGGCGATCGACCCGGCCACCAGGACCGACTCGGCAAGTTTCGAGAACGAACGATCCAATATCAGATACGACCAGAGCGGACATCCGCCAGGGGGCACGATGAGATTCGACGGCAAAGTGGTGCTGGTCACCGGGGCCGGTTCCGGCATCGGCCGGGCCGTCGCGCGCGGCTTCGCCCGCGAAGGCGCGGTGGTGTGCGTCGCGGGCCGCCGGCGCGAGCCCCTGGAGGAGACCGTGCGCCTCATCGAGGCCGACGGCGGCCTGGCCACCGTGCTGACCGCGGACGTGACCAGCTCCTCCGACATCGCCCGGCTCGTCACCGAGATCACCCGACGGCACGGAGGGCTGGACGTCGCGGTGAACAACGCCGGCGTGTTCACCATGGGCCGGGTCGCCGACATCGACGAGGACGACTGGGCGCGCACCATCGACGCCAACACCACCGGCGTCTTCCTGTCGATGAAGCACGAGATAGCCGCCATGCGCCGGCGCGGCACAGGGGTGATCGTCAACGTGTCGTCACAGATCGGCGCGCACAAGAGGGTCCCCGGCCTCGGCGCCTACGCCGCGTCCAAGGCCGCGGTCGCGGCGCTCACCCGCACGGCCGCCCTGGAGTACATCGGCGAGGGCATCCGCATCAACGCGGTGAGTCCCGGGCCGCACGACACCCCCATGTCCATGCGCCCCGGCGAGTCCGAGGAAGACCGTGCCGCCCGCATGAAGGCGCAGCTGCCCATCGGACGGGTCGGCACGCTCGCGGAGATCACCACCGCGGTGCTCTGGCTCGCCTCGGACGAGGCCGGCTTCGCCGTGGGACACGATCTCGTCGTGGACGGCGGCTCCACCGCCTGACGCGAGCCATCGGCGGAACGCCTGCCATTACCCGGGACGTAATCGCGGCGGCGCGGGGCCGCGCATAGCCTCGGGTCATGACGATGACGGCGCTCTCCCAGCGGCCGGTCGGCGAGCTGCTCCGCCAGTGGCGCGAGCGCCGCAGGCTCAGCCAGCTGGACCTCGCCATCCAGGCCGACATCTCCGCCCGGCATCTGAGCTTCCTGGAGACCGGGCGATCCAATCCGAGCCGCGAGATGGTGCTCAACCTGTCCGAGCATCTGGAGCTGTCGCTGCGCGAGCGCAACCGTCTGCTGCTGGCGGCCGGCTTCGCGCCCGTCTTCTCCGAGAGCACGCTGGACGCGCCGGGCATGCGGGCCGTGCGCCGGGCGATCAGGCAGGTCCTCACCGGGCACGAGCCCTACCCCGCGGTCGTGGTCGACGGGCGCTGGAACCTCGTGGACGGCAACACGAGCCTCGCGCTGTTCACCCGGCTGGTGTCACCGGAGCTGCTCTCTCCGCCCGCCAACGTGCTGCGAGCCAGCCTGCATCCCGACGGCCTGGCCCCGCACATCGTCAACCTCGGCGAGTGGCGGGCGCACCTGCTCGGCAGGCTCCGCCGCCAGATCTCGCTCACCGCCGACCCGCGATTGGAGGCCCTGGACCAGGAGCTGCGCTCCTATCCGTGTGACCAGCCCGAACCGGAGGTGGAGCTGCCCGGTCCCGGCGACATCGTCGTGCCGCTGCGCCTGCGCCACGAGGGCGGCGAGCTCGCGTTCTTCAGCACGATCGCGACCTTCGGCACTCCCCTCGACATCACGGTCGCCGAGCTGGCCATCGAGTCGTTCTACCCCGCCGACGAGCCCACGGCCGACGTCCTGCGCACGGTGGCCTCCCAGGCCGCCGGCTCATCGTCCGGCCCATCGTCGTGACGGACCGGCCCCGCGACCGCGAGAACGCGCCCGGTGACCCGCCCCTCGCGGAAAGGGTTCAGTGCGGGGCCATGTCGACGAAGCGGCTGTAGTGCCCCTGGAAGGCGACGGTCACCGTGGCGGTGGGGCCGTTACGGTGCTTGGCCACGATGAGGTCGGCCTCGCCGGCCCGCGGCGACTCGCGCTCGTAGGCGTCCTCCCGGTGCAAAAGGATCACGACGTCGGCGTCCTGCTCGATCGACCCGGATTCTCGCAAGTCGGACACCTGGGGGCGCTTGTCTGTGCGCTGTTCAGGACCGCGGTTGAGCTGGGAGATCGCGATGACCGGCACCTCGAGCTCCTTGGCCAGGAGCTTGAGCGCACGGGAGATTTCGGAGACCTCCTGCTGGCGGCTTTCGGTCTTCTTCGGCGAGCTCATCAGCTGGAGGTAGTCGACGATGACGAAGCGCAGGTCGTGACGCTGCTTGAGGCGACGGCACTTGGCGCGGATCTCCATCATCGACATGTTGGGCGAGTCGTCGATGAACAGCGGCGCCTCGGCGACCTCGCTCATGCGACGCGCCAGGCGCGTCCAGTCGTCGTCGTTCATGGTGCCGGAACGCATGGTGTGCAGGGCCACCCGCGCTTCGGCCGACAACAGGCGCATCGTGATCTCGTTGCGCGACATTTCCAGCGAGAACACCACGGTGGCCATATGGTGCTTGATCGCAGCAGATCTGGCGAAATCCAGCCCCAGGGTGGACTTGCCGATGGCAGGGCGGGCGGCCACGACGATCATCTGGCCGGGGTGGAGGCCGTTCATCAGGGCGTCGAGATCTTGGAAGCCGGTGGGCACGCCGACCATCTGGCCGCTGCGGCTGCCGATGGCCTCGATCTCGTCGAGCGCGCCCGGCATGATCTCGGACAGCGGGCGGTAGTCCTCGCTGGTGCGGCGCTCGGTGACCGCGTAGATCTCCGCCTGGGCCCGGTCGACCAGCTCGTCGACCTCCTCGTTCTGCCCGCCGTAGCCGTAGGAGACGATGCGGGTGCCCGCCTCGATGAGCCGGCGCAAGATGGCCTGCTCGCGCACGATCTTGGCGTAGTAGCCGGCGTTGGCGGCCGTGGGCACGATGGCGGTGAGCGTGTGCAGGTAGGTGCCGCCGCCCACCCGCGCCATCTCGCCGCGCCGGGACAGCTCGTTGAAGATGGTCACCGCGTCGGCCGGCTCGCCGCGCCCGTACAGGTCGAGGATGGCGTCGTAGATGACCTGGTGCGCGGGCCGGTAGAAGTCGTCGGAGCGCAGGACCTCCACCACGTCGGCGATGGCGTCCTTGGACAGCAGCATGCCGCCCAGCACCGACTGCTCGGCTTCGATGTTGCTGGGGGGCGTGCGCTCGAACGGTGCGTCGAAGGCCGGGACGATCTCACTGGTCAACTGGCGGCCCTCCCTGACTTCCGCGCCACCCCCGAAGTAGCCGGGCTGACAGTTTCGCCGGTTCTCGCCCCAGGGGCAACGCGTCCTGTCGACAAGGTTGTGGATAACGTGTGCAGTTCTCCGCCGGAGGTGTGGGCACACTGGGGACAACCTTGTGGATAACTGTTGGGGAAAACCACGGACCCCCTTCCGAACAGGGGAAACGGTATCCACGGGCTGTGGAGAAAAGAAAGTCCTCGCGACAGGCCGGTGACGGCGGGGCCGGTGCGGAGCATGCTGAGGTAAGGGGCAAGATAGACAAGTGGCTCTTACCCCCCGTGTCGGCAGCCGGGAGATCCTCAGGCTCGCCATCCCCGCCTTCGGCGCCCTGGTCGCGGAGCCGCTTTTCATCCTCGCCGACTACGCCATCGTCGGCCGTCTCGGCACGGCCTCGCTCGGCGCCCTCGGCATCGCGGGGACCGCCCTCACCACCTTGGTGAACGTCTGCGTCTTCCTGGCGTACGGCGCCACCGCCGCGGTGGCCAGGCAGGTCGGCGCGGGCAACTTCGTGCGGGCGGTCAAGCAGGGCATCGACGGGCTCTGGCTCGCCACGGCGATCGGGCTGGCGCTGATCGCCGTGTGCTGGCCGCTCACCCCGTGGATCGTCCAGTGGTTCGGCGCCACCGCCGAGGTGGCCGGGCCGGCGGTCACCTACCTGCGCATCAGCCTGTCCGGCGTCCCCGCCATGCTGATCATCCTGGCCGGCACGGGCGTGCTGCGCGGCCTGCAGGACACCGTCACCCCGCTGGCCGTCTCGGTCGGGTCGTTCGCGTTGAACGCGGTGCTGAACGCCGTGTTCGTGCTGGTGTTCCACTGGGGCATCGCGGGGTCGGCCTGGGGCACGGTCGTGGCCCAAGGGCTGGGCGCCCTCGTCTACCTGCTCGTCATCGCCCGTGCGGCCCGCCGGCATCGGGTCCCCGTACGGCCGGACCTGGCCGGCGTGCGGGCCTCCGGCGTGGCGGGCATCGCATTGATCATCCGGACGGTGTGCCTGCGGATCGTGCTGATCGCCGCGACGGCCGTGGCCACCCGCATGGGCGTCGCCCAGCTCGCGGCCCACGCGATCGCGACGCAGATCTGGTCGTTGCTCGCCTACGCCCTCGACGCGATCGCCATCGCCGCCCAGGCCATCGTCGGCCGCACGCTCGGCGCGGGGCAGAGCGCCCACACGCGGGCCGCCACGCGCACCATGGTGACCTGGGGCGTCGGCTACGGGGCCGTCCTCGGAGCCGTCATCATCGTGCTGCGGCCGGTCATCCCGCACCTGTTCGACGCCGACCCCGCCGTGAGCGCCGAGCTGGTCGCGGTCCTGTGGCCGGTCGCACTGCTCCAGCCGCTGGCCGGCGTGGTGTTCGTCCTGGACGGCGTGCTCATCGGGGCCGGCGACCGGCGATATCTCGCCTGGGCCTCGGCGATCACGACGGTCGTCTACCTGCCCGCCGCGTTCGCCGTCGTGCACCTGGGCGGCGGCCTGGTGGCCCTGTGGACGGCGTTCGGCCTGTGGATGGCGGCCCGTCTGCTCACCCTCGGGTCACGCGCGTACGGCCGCGCCTGGCTGGTCACCGGCGGCTGAGCGCCCGCCCGACGAGCTCGCGGGCGAGCGACCCGACGCCCACCGTGCCTCGACGCCCGCCGCCTCAGGAGGCCCACCGCCTCAGGACGTTCATCATGCGGAAACGCACAACGTGCGGAGACGATCAACGTGCGAAGACGCCGAAGGGCCCCTCTCCGTCAGGAGAGGGGCCCTCGCGGAACTCTGTCCACAGGCTGCCTTCCCCGCGGGCGGGGATGGCGGGCCGGCGGCGGCCGTAGCCGGCGCGGTCAGGCGCCGACGACCTCGACGTCCAGGTTGGCGGACACCTCGGGGTGCAGCCGGACCGAGACGCGGTGCGAGCCGACGCTCTTGATCGCGTTGGTGATCTCGATGCGGCGGCGGTCGAGGCTGGGACCGCCGGCGGCCTTGACGGCGTCGGCGATGTCACCGGTGGTCACCGAGCCGAACAGGCGGCCCGAATCGCCGGCGCGGGTCTTCAGCGTGACCCGCAGGGCGCCGAGCCGGCCGGCGACCTCCTTGGCGGTGCCGAGGTCGCGGATCTCGCGGGCGTCGCGCGCCTTCTTGATCGACTCGATCTGCTTCTCGCCGCCACGGGTCCAGCGCATGGCGAAACCGCGCGGGATCAGGTAGTTGCGGCCGTAGCCGTCCTTGACCTCGACGATGTCACCGGGCGCGCCGAGGCCCGAGACCTCATTGGTGAGAATGAGCTTCATATCTGCAAGCCTCCTGTCAGCGCGCAGTGCTCGTGTACGGCAGCAGCGCCATCTCACGAGCGTTCTTGATCGCGGTGGCCACGTCACGCTGGTGCTGGGTGCAGTTGCCCGTCACCCGGCGGGCACGGATCTTGCCGCGGTCGGAGATGAACTTCCGCAGCAGCGCCGTGTCCTTGTAGTCGACGTAGGCGATCTTGTCATGGCAGAACAGGCAAACCTTCTTCTTCGGCTTGCGCAGTGCCGGCTTCGCCATCTTGGTGCTCCTCCTAAGAGAGCCCCGCATGACGCGGGAATGGTCGATCGGTTACTGGAATGAATGGATGATCAGAAGGGGGGCTCGTCACTGAGGTCGCCGCCACCGCCACCGCCGCCGAAGCCGCCCTGGTTGTAGCCGCCACCCTGGTTGTAGCCGCCCCCGCCGCCACCGCTGTAGCCGCCGCCGGAGGGCGCCGGAGTGGCCGAGGCCCACGGGTCGTCGGCGCCGCCGCCGAACCCGCCTCCGCCGCCGCCCTGCCGCGCGGTCTTGTTGACCTTGGTGGTGGCGTTGCGCAGGGACGGGCCGACCTCGTCGACCTCGACCTCGTAAACCGTGCGCTTCTCGCCTTCCTTGGTCTCGTACGACCGCTGGCGCAGCCGCCCCTGGACGATGACCCGCATCCCACGCTGGAGGCTCTCGGCGACGTTCTCCGCCGCCTGGCGCCACACGTTGCAGGTCAGGAAGAGGCTTTCGCCGTCCTTCCACTCATTGGTCTGGCGGTCCATGAACCGCGGAGTGGACGCGATGCGGAACCGGGCCACGGCCTGCCCCGAAGGGGTGAAACGCAGCTCGGGGTCGTCGACAAGGTTGCCGACGATGGTGATCGTTGTGTCGCCTGCTGCCATCGGTCGCTTTCGCCTTCCTGCGTGAGTCTGCGCAGCCTGTCGGGGCTCAGAGTACGGCTACCGCCCGACAAAAGCCGGGCTTCCGCGGACTCGGGGCCGCTCAGTGCATGTCGGGGCGCAGCACCTTGGTGCGCAGAATGCCTTCGTTCAGGTTGAGCTGGCGGTCGAGCTCCTTGACGGTGGCCGGAGCCGCCGTCAGGTCGATGACGGCGTAGATGCCCTCGGACTTCTTGGTGATGTCGTAGGCCAGCCGGCGACGACCCCACACGTCGACCTTCTCCACGGTGCCGCCGTCGTTGCGGACGACGGTGAGGAACTGGTCGAGCGAGGGAGTCACCGTGCGCTCATCGAGGGACGGGTCGAGGATGACCATCAATTCGTAGCGACGCATGCGGACTTCCAACCTCCTCTGGACTTTCGCGGTCACGACACCATGCCGTGACAGGAGGACGCTGACGTCTTCGCCCCCGCCTTTCGGTGGCGGGGCGAGCGCGCGGCCGTTGATCGGCATGCCGAACGGCACGCATATGCGACGCAGCCCAGGAAGTCTACCAGGGCGGCGCGACTGACCTGCCGCGATTGCCCGCCGCCGCAAGGGGAACGTGGAAAAGAAGAGGAAAGGAGGTGGTCGGCATGCGATCTGCCACCGGCCGTGCCGGCGAAGAGCGCCTCGACGCCGGCAGAGAGCGCTTCCACCTGACGCTGAACACCGACGGCAGGAAGCACACCGTCGAGAACACCTTGACGATGGTGGCGCTGGCCTGCGGCGTCATCGCGTTCATCAGCGGCCTGGTGGTCGCCGCGCACGTGGTGGCCTCATGGGCGGGAGCGCTCGGATTCGTGGTGGGAATGTACTCCCAATATGTGTCGGCCACGACGGCCGAGCGGGCGCTGAACATCGTGGCCATCGTCATGTCGTTCGTCGGCGTCGCGATGGGCGTCTACCACGGCGGGTTCATCTGACCGACCGGCACTGTCGTCGCGTCCGGCGGGGACGGTGAGTGCGGCAGGCTGCGACAGGAGCGTCCGGCCGGTCATCAGGCGATGGGGGCGCCCCCCGAGGCGCCCCGCCGTTCACTCTCCGCCGATGTGGAGGTCGACTCCGAGCAAGATCAGGAACCACAGGAAGACGGCCAGCAGGGCCTGGGCGATCCTCCTTAGCAAACTGGGGGTGATGTAGTCGTGAACCCATGCCACGTAGATGCCGATGAGGATGTAGATCAGGCCTAAGAGGCTGACCCCGCGGCGGTAGTAGGCCACAGTCGTTCTCCTATTTGTCACGGCACGCGAGTTTTCAGGGCGTACCAGCCTGGGCCCCCCACTGCCCCTGGTGCAGGCATCGAAACGGCTAGGCTCGACCCATGGTTCGCATCGGAGCTCACGTCGACCGAGATGACCCGCTGGCGCACGCCGCGGCGCGCGACGCCGAGGTCGCGCAGTTCTTCCTGGGCGATCCGCAGGGGTGGAAAGGGCCGGTCCTGCCGCAGAACGTCGAGGCCCTCACCGCCTCGGACGTCGACGTCTACATCCACGCTCCGTACGTGATCAACGTCGCCACCGCGAACAACCGCATCCGCATCCCGAGCCGCAAGCTGCTCGCCGGCCAGCTGGAGGCCGCGGCGTCGATCGGCGCCAAGGGCCTGATCGTGCACGGCGGGCACGTCGGCAAGGACGACGACCCGCAGGTCGGGTTCGACAACTGGCGCAAGGTCTTCGAGCGCCTGGAGACCCCCATCCCCGTCCTGATCGAGAACACCGCCGGCGGCGGTAACGCGATGGCGCGCCGGCTCGAACGCCTGGCGCGGCTGTGGGACGCGCTCGACGGCTTCGACGTGGGGTTCTGCCTGGACACCTGTCACGCGCACGCCGGCGGCGAAGAGCTCGCCGACGTGGTCGACCGGGTCAAGGCCATCACGGGCCGCATCGACCTCATCCACTGCAACGACTCGCGCGACGCCTTCGACTCCGGCGCCGACAGGCACGCCAACCTGGGCAAAGGTCAGATCGATCCCGAACTGATCCTGGGCGTGTGCCGCGCCGCCGGGGCGCCGATCGTGGTCGAGACCCCGGCCGACGGGCAGGCGGCCGACATCGCCTTCCTTCGCGAGCACCTTTGATCCACAGCCTGTGGATAAATCCCCTGGATTACGGCGCGGGAAAAATGGGTAAACCCCGCCCGCGTTGAGCCCCGACGCCGGCCCGGCGGCTCCAGGGGCCCGTCAGCCCGCCCAGGCGCCTCTCATGAAGGTCAGGGTGTTGAGCACCATGAGCGGCCCGGCCACCAGCGCGTACAACAGAAGCACCCAGGGGCGGCGCACCGACACCCGGCCGATCATCACCCACAGCGGCCACCACAGCAGCGCCGCGCGCGGCACCGACAGGTAGTACGCCGAGAACAGCAGGGCCCCGAGCTGCAGGCCGACGTAGACGAACTCGCTCCACCGGCGCGCGAGGAGCAGCCAGAGCAGCACGGCGACCCCGAGCAGCGCGCCGGCGACCTCCATGCGGAACGCCCACACGAACTGCCCGTCCCCGGACGCCATCGCCCAGGTGGTCGAGAACGAATCCCACGGCCACACCATCTGCCGTCCCCAGCCGGCCTCCTGCGCGTGCTGCCAGGCGAGCCAGTCGCCCGTGCGCCCGTGCTGGTAGGCCGAGTAGGCGATCAGCGGCAGGAACGGCACGAGCAGCCACCACGCCCGGCGGATCCGGCCGCGGCTCGTGACGAACTCCACGATCAGCGCGAGCGCGAGGAACAGCCCGGTGATGCGCACGCAGGACGCGCCGGCCGCCAGCAACGCCGCCGCCGGCCAGTCGCCGCGCCGCGCGTACAGCCACGCGGGGATCGCGAACGCCAGGAACAGCGACTCGCTGTATCCGGCGAACAGGAACACCGCCATGGGGAACAGCAGGATCGCGATCACGGCGCGCCCTCCGGCGCCGGCGGGGCCCTCGAATTCGGCCAGCCGTGCCAGGGCCACCATCGCCACCGCGCCGGCGACGAACGAGATCAGCAGGCCGGCCAGCGACCAGTCGTCGACGATCACATTGACCAGGCGCAGTGCGAGGGGCATCCCTGGGAAGAAGGCGGGCAGGCCGGGGTCGGGATCCTGGGCCGGGTCACCGTCGTAGCCGAACTTCGCGATCTCCGCCAGGTGCCCGGCGTCCCAGTGCGCCCAGCGCGACAGAAAAGGGGTCTCGTCCGCCTCGCCGCCCAGCACGCCGGCGCCGACCGTCATCGCGACGACGAGCCCCAGGCGTGACCCGACCCATACCAGCAACGCCTCGCCGACGGAGAATCGCGCGGGCCGCGGGGCGGTGGGCTCCGGGGCGGCGGTCTCCGGAGGGGAGGTTTGCACATACAGGAGAATAGGGGATCAAGCCGGACTTCCCGCTAGAGATCGCGCGGCCACCGCGACGGTCAGGAGGCGTCGGGAGCGGCCTCCCGCACCACCGGGCGCGACGGGATCCGCAGCACCAGGCGGTCCTCGGCGCCGTCGAAGACCCCGCCCACCGGATCGTCCACGCCCCCCTGCCTGATGACATCGTGCTCGGGCCGCAGGATGTCCCTGACCACGAACACCGCCATGATCGCGACGGTGATCGCCCGGGCCCACACCGCGCTGAAGTAGGCGCCGTCGCCGATGCCGAGGGCCTCGTTGCCCGGCTGCACGTGAACCAGATACAGCCAGATCGCGAAGAAGTACCAGCACTCGGCCACCTGCCACAGGGCGAGCGGCTTCCAGTTCGGCCGCGCCAGCACCGCGAACGGCACCAGCCACAGCACGTACTGCGGAGACCACACCTTGTTGGTGGCCATGAACGCGGCCAGCACCAGGAAGCAGAGCTGCATGAGCCTCGGCCGGGTGGGCGCGGTCAGCGCGAGCAGGCCTATGGCCAGGCAGAGCACGCCGAACGACACGATGCCGAGCATGTCCACCCGCCCGGCGTCACCCAGGAACGGCCACTGCCGGTTCTGGAAGAAGAACCACAGCGACCCCCAGTCGGCTCCGCGCTTGCTGCTGAAGACGTAGAACTCCTTCCATCCGGTGAACGCCAGCAGCATGAACGGCAGGTTGACCACCACCCAGGTGATCACCGTGCCGCCCAGCGTCCACAGGAACGGCGACAGCTTGCGGCTGCGCAGTGCCAGCAGCAGCAACGGACCAATGAAGATCACTGGATAGAACTTCGTGGCGATGGCGAGGCCGAGCAGCACACCTGCCAGGAAATGCCCCCGCCGCGACCAGGCGAGGAAGGCGCCGAGGCAGAGCGCGCCGCACAGCAGGTCCCAGTTGATGAACGCGGTGAGGATGACCGCGGGCGCCAGCGCGTACCAGGCCGCGTCCCACGGACGGCCCTGCAGACCGGCGAGCGCCACCATGATGACCACCCCGGCCACCAGCGACGCCGCCATGACGATCACGGTCAGGTCGTAGAAGCGGACGCCCGGATCGCTGGTGCCCATGACCAGCTTCTGGATGACCCACATCAGCGACCCGATGCCGACCGGGTACTCCACCGGATGCCCGAAGTACGGCGCGAGGCCCTGGTCGAGCTTCTCGGTCCACCACAACGGATAGATGTCGGTGTAGCAGAAGTTGAGGAACTGCTGGGTGCCGTCGTTCCACGCCCCGCCGAACCGGCACGGCGCCTTCCATGCGTACGCGAGTATCGCCCCGAGGGCCGCGAGCAGCCCGAGGGGGACGTACGGCAGCGCGGCGCGCGCCACGGAGCCGGGGCCGGTGGTCCCCGGCAGGGACGTGGAACGGGTCATGACGTCGTCCGATCAGCGAGAGGGCGCGGGCGTCGAGCGGCGCCCGCCCGGCGCGGTCGGGGTGGGGGCCGGCGTGGTGGCGGCGTTGGGGGCGCTGCCCTGGTTGAACGGGTCGTTCCCGCCGCCGTTGTTGCCGTTGTTGCCGTTGTTGCAGCTGTCGTCCCACGGCAGGCAACCGCCGCCGTTGTTGTCGGGGTTGCCGTTGCCGTCCGGGAAGCCGTCGTCGTCGGGGAAGCCGTTGTCGTCGGGGAACCCGGGCTCGTTCACCGTGGGCGTCGGGGTGGGGACCGGCTTGGGCGCCAGGTCCAGCGGCGAGCCGATGTTCGACGGCGGGGGGAACTCCATGGGCTTGCGGCCCTTCATCGCCTCGGACATGAACGCCCGCCAGACGCGGGCGGGCACGGTGCCTCCGTCGAAGTTGTTGCCCAGCGACAGCTCCGCGCCCGTCTTGCGGTTCTCCTTGTACATGCCGACCGCCGTGGAGAGCTGCGGGGTGAAGCCGACGAACCACGCTTCCTTGTTGTCGTTGTTCGTACCGGTCTTGCCGGCCACCGGACGGTCCGCCAGCGCAGCCGCCGTACCCGTGCCTCCCTTGACCACCGACCGCAGCGCCACGATCGCGTCGGCGGCGACCTCCTCGGAGATGACCTGCTTGGGGGACTTGTCCTCGTTGATGATCTCGGTCTTGTCCGGCGCGATGACCTTGATGACGGTGTGCGTCTTGTAGTGCTTACCCTTGTTCGCGAAGATCGAGTAGCCGCCCGCCTGCTCGACGGGGGTCACACCGGCGCTGCCGATGGAGAACAGGAACTTGTGCTCGTCGACGTCCTTGTCCAGGCTCTCCTTGCTCAGCCCGGCCTCCTCGGCGATGCGCTTCACCGCGTCCAGCCCGACCTCGGCGCCCATCTGGCCGTAGGCCGTGTTGATGGAGTGCTGAGTCGCGTAGATGATGTCCATCGACTGCGGGGTGGCGTGGCCGTTGAAGATCGGCGTGGTGCCTTCCAGCTTGAGCGGCTGCTTGCCGGTCACGTAGCTCTTCAGGCTGTGATCGGCCGCCAGCCACGCCGCGAGCACGTACGGCTTGAACGCCGACGCCGCCTGCTTGCGGGCCTGGAACGCCTCGTTGAACTGGTCGGGGTGCTTGCCGAGGTAGTTGTCACCGCCGTAGAACGCCACCACACGCCCATTGGTCGGGTCGACCGCGGCCAGGCCGGTGTGGACCTCCTTGGGAAGCCCGGCGGTGGTCTGGTTCACCGCCGTCCTCGCGGCCAGCATGAGCTTCTTGTCGAAGGTCGTGTAGATCTTGTAGCCCTTGGTCTCGATCTCCGAGCGCGGGATGCCCGCGGCCTCGAGCTCCTTGAGCACCTCGGTGAGCATGTACCCGCGGAGTCCGGCGTAGGCCTGGGAGATCTTCTGCGGCTTGGGCTTGGGGAACTTCAGCTTGGCCGGGAAACCGCCGTACGCCTGGGGGTTGAGCTTCGCCATCTGCTTGAGGACGTAGTTGAAGCGGAACTCGGTGCCGGAGTAGTTCTTCTTCTCCTCGGCGGCGTCGAAGTTGCTCGGCTGCTGGATGCGTCCGGCGAGGTAGGCGCCCTCGGCCTCGGTCAGTTTCTTGACGCCGTGACCGAAGAACTTCTGGGCGGCGGCCTCGATGCCATAGGTGTTCCGGCCGAAGGGCACCGTGTTCAGGTAGAGCTCGAGGACCTTCTTCTTCTCCCAGTCCTTGTCCAGCTTGACCGCGATGAAGATCTCCTTGACCTTCCTCTTGATCGACACTTCCGAGCTGAGGCCCTTGAAGTAGCCTCTGGCCATCTGCTGAGTGATCGTCGAGGCGCCCTGCAGCTGTGTGCCGGTCGCGGTGCTCCACGCCGACCGCGCGATGCCGGACAACGAGATGCCCGGGTCGGTCCAGAAGGTGTCATTCTCGGCCGCGACCACCGCGTCCTGGACGTACTTCGGCACGTCGTCGAGCTTGACGGCCTTGCGCTCGGTGCCCAGGCGGGCCATCGCCGTGCCGTCCGCGTAGTAGAACGTGCTGCCCTGAGCCGTCGCGGTCTCCTGGGCGTCCTTCTCGCTCGGCAGCGGAGTGTTGGCGTACGCGACGGCGATCATGCCGAAGACGCCGGCCGTCAGGACGGCGAAGGCCGCCATCACGATCTTCCAGTTGGGGATGAACCGCCGCCAGCGGGGACGGCCGGGCGGGCCCGCGTCCTTCGTCCGCCGGCCGCGTCCCTCACCGGGAGGGCCGTCTCCCGGACCGCGGCCACCCGGCCCACCCGGCCCACCCGGGCCGCCTGGGCCTCCCGGACCGCCGGGGCCACCTGGGGCGGCCGGGCCGCCGCGAGCCCGGCGAGAGCGCCTGGCGCCGTCGGCGTCCCGCTTCACCACCGTCTCGGCATCGGGCACCTCACGCCGCGGGGCTCCCGGGACCGGCGAGGACGCGACCTGCCCCATCGACTGGGTGTCCTCGAAGGCCGCCTCGGAACGGCGGCTGCGCGGGTCCCCCGCGCCCCTGCGCGGGTCGCCGCCACGTGAGCGGGGGTCGGCCGCGGCCGCGCGCGGACGCGGGGCGGAGGCGGGACGGCCGGTCGACGGGCGCTGGGAGGAGGGCCACCCCGCGTCCGGGGCCGGCTGCGGGGCGGCACGCCGCCCGGAGCCCTGGTCGTATCCCGGCGCCGAAGGCGCCGGCTGGTGTCCACCGGCGGGCGCGTCCCCTTGGGGAGAGCGACGGCGCCGCCCGGGACGAGCTGATCCACCGGCGCCCTCTGATGGGTCGGGTCGGCCGGTCGGCTCGGGACCATAGCTGCTGTAACTCACGCGTCCTCGTTGGGTCATCTGGCGATCTGGAGGGTCTTCGACGTCTGTCTACGGCAGGCGGAGAACGTGCCTCCCGGGGGAACTCATCTGCGCACGGCTAGGTCTCGTCGGGATGCCCGCCTGAGTCGGAGCCGGTCTGTCGCGCCGTGTCTGAGTTGCCCGGTGGCCCGCCGTTGCCCAGGACGAAGGAAACCGTCAGGTGATTCCATGAACAACCTTGGCAGACCTCGACTACGTAGACCCGGAATTCCTCGTATTCGTGGGCCATCTGAACAAGGTCTGACGTGGCTTTTACCCGGCCTGCGCTGCGACCGAGCGCATCGCCGTACACGTATGTGACATGAGTCACGTTCCGGTGTTCACAGATGGGGCAGACGCGTTCCGTCGGCTCCCCGTGGTAGCGAGCGGCACGCAAAAGGTAGGGATGCGCATCGCACACATCGCGCCTGGCCGTGCGACCGGAGCGAAGCGACTGGAGCGTCGCTCGCTTCGCGAGGCCGTAGTCCACGACCGCTCGCTGTGACCACATGAGCGTCAGACTACGACTTTTTCGGCTATTCCGCCCAACAGCTTGACGGATTTCTTGATTGCGGAGTATGCCGACGCGACGTATCCTCTGGATGTATCGGCTCGATACATCGACGGGACACATCGCTGCGAGAGGGGGCGGTTCCAGTGGCGGTCGGCAAAGGCGGAGTGTTGGAACTGGCCGTGCTCGGCTCGCTCCACGAGACGCCTCTGCATGGCTATGAGCTGCGCAAACGGCTCAATGCCCTGCTCGGCATGTTCCGCGCGTTCTCCTACGGCTCGCTCTACCCGTGCCTGCGGCAACTGCTGGCGAACGGGCTGATCGCCGAGGAGTCGCCCGAAGAAAGCGCTGCGGGCGCCGGCGCGCAGACCGCTCTCGACAGCGCCCTGCCGCTCACCGGCCGCCGGTCGAAGATCGTCTACAAGCTCACGGCCGAGGGCAAGGAACGGCTCCACGAGCTGCTGACCCAGGCGGGTCCCTCCTCCTGGGAAGACGAGAGCTTCGGCGTCCACTTCGCCTTCTTCCGCCACACGGAGGCGGAGGTCCGGCTGCGCATCCTCGAAGGCCGCAGAAGCCGGCTGGAGGAGCGGCTCGACGGGGTGCGCACCGCCCTCGCCCGCACGCGAGAGCGGCTCGACAGCTACACATTGGAATTACAGCGCCACGGCTTGGAATCGGTCGAGCGCGAGGTGCGCTGGCTGAACGAGCTGATCGATACCGAACGAGCGCAAGCCGTCCGGGCAAGAGCGGACAGGGCACAGGCGCAGGACGCCGAGCCCGTTCCTGATAAGACGAATGAGTAAAGGAGCGAGTGCCATGGGTTCCGTGCGCGTAGCCATCGTCGGTGTCGGCAACTGCGCAGCAGCGCTGGTCCAGGGCGTGCATTATTACAAGGACGCCGATCCGGCAGTCCGGGTGCCCGGCCTCATGCACGTCCAGTTCGGTGACTACCACGTCGGTGACGTCCAGTTCGTTGCCGCTTTCGACGTCGACGCCAAGAAGGTCGGGCGCGACCTGTCCGAGGCGATCGTCGCCTCGGAGAACAACACGATCAAGATTTGCGACGTGCCGCCGACGGGCGTCACCGTGCAGCGTGGCCCGACCTATGACGGCCTCGGCGAGTACTACCTGGAGATGATCGAGGAGTCCGACGAGGAGGCGGTCGACGTGGTCGCCGCGCTCAAGGCCGCCAAGGCCGACGTCCTGGTCTCCTACCTCCCCGTGGGCTCGGAGGACGCCGACCGTTTCTACGCCCAGTGCGCCATCGACGCGGGCGTCGCCTTCGTCAACGCGCTGCCGGTCTTCATCGCCTCCGACCCGGTCTGGGCGCAGAAGTTCACCGACGCCGGCCTCCCGATCGTCGGGGACGACATCAAGTCCCAGGTCGGCGCCACCATCACCCACCGCGTCATGGCCAAGCTCTTCGAAGACCGCGGGGTCGAGCTGCTGCGCACTTACCAGCTCAACTTCGGCGGCAACATGGACTTCATGAACATGCTGGAGCGCAAGCGCCTCCAGTCGAAGAAGATCTCAAAGACGCAGTCGGTCACCTCGCAGATCCCGCACGAGATGGCCAAGGCGGACGTCCACATCGGCCCGTCCGACCACGTGCCGTGGCTGGACGACCGCAAGTGGGCCTACGTCCGCCTCGAGGGCAGGTCATTCGGCGACACCCCGCTGAACCTCGAGTACAAGCTGGAGGTCTGGGACTCCCCGAACTCCGCCGGCGTCATCATCGACGCCGTGCGCGCCGCCAAGATCGCCATGGACCGCGGCATCGGAGGTCCGATCCTGTCCGCCTCGTCCTACTTCATGAAGTCGCCGCCGGAGCAGTACTCCGACGACGACGCGCGCGACGCCGTTGAAAAGTTCATCCGCGGCGAGGTCGAGCGCTGACAGCGGTCCGATCGCCGGCCGACCGGCCGGCACGGCGGCGGTCCGGCGCGCTCGGCGCGTCCAGAGCTTGAACGGCTCGCGCCACCCGGCGGCGGTTCCAGCGGTCCGTACTGATCAGCGGCGTACCGACGCCACATTCGCACCACCTCGGCTCGCGACAGAAGCGCCCGTGGTTCCACGTGAAACCACGGGCGCTTCCGCATCACGCGCTCAGAAGACCGCCATCGGCGCGCCCCCACGACCGAACGGCGCTCGAAGAACCCGAGGCTCGAGAACCTGACGCGCTTCAGGCGCCCGGCGCGGGGACGCGAGCAGCGGGCGGCAGCTCGGCGGGGTCGGCGGAAGGCCAGGTGTACGGGTCGGAGCCGAGCGCCGCGAGCAACGGCACCTGTTCCCCGCACCAGGGGGAGATCGCCAGCAGCCCGCACATGACGTCGTCGGTGAACTCCTTCCACGGCATCCAGCGAACGTCGCCGACCTCCTCGGGGTTCGGGGAGGGAACGGTGGAGACGACCGCCCGGTAGACCGGGCACATCTCGTGCTCCACGGTGCCGTCCCGCATCACCGCGCGGTAGGTGAAGCTCGGAAGCATCAGCTCGACGTCGTCAGCCGTGAGGCCCAGCTCGTAGGAGAGCCTGCGCCCGACCGCCTCGGTCAGCGGCTCGCCCGGCAGCGGGTGCCCGCAACAGCTGTTGGTCCACACCCCCGGCCAGGTGCGCTTGTGCGAGGCGCGCCGGGTGAGCAGGACCCTTCCCTCGCCGTCGAACACATAGCACGAGAACGCCAGATGAAGCGGGGTGTCGGCGCCGTGCACGACCGTCTTGGCGGCGGTGCCGATCGCCTCGCCTCGCGCATTCACGAGTACGACATGTTCGTCCTGGGTCACGTCAATGAGAGTACGTGATCATGTCAGGTAGATGGACTGCGCTGAAGTGCTGTCACCAAGACTCGACCCAAAACGATCCCCCACAGATAAAGGATCGTCCTTCCCGGTAGACCAACCATCTACCTACAGTCACCCACAAAACCCGACTTCGCCCCAGCACCACCAGAAGACACGTTCCCCGCGATCGCCCACACAAGCGGCCCCACCCCTCACCCCCACCGCCTCCTGGCCAGGCCTCCCATCCATCGGTCTGCTGCATCGGCCAACGGATGATGGCGTCCGGGACCGCCGGCGGCGACCGGCTTTGGTCTGCGGTTCGATGCCGGGTGAAATGGGAGAGTTCATTACCTATTGGGGGTGAATCAGGGTTGTTCCGGATGTGGTGCGCGACAGGCGGACAGTAGGCTGGCCCGCGTGTCATTCGTCTCCGACCTCCGTGCCGTCCTTCGAGGCCGGGACTTCAGACGTCTGTTCGCCACCCGCCTGGTCTCGCAGTTCTCCGACGGCGTGTTCCAGTTCGCGGTGGCGGGTTACGCCTTCTTCACTCCGGAGAAGCAGACGAGCGCGGCCGAGGCCGCCGTCGCGTTCGCGGTGCTCCTCCTGCCGTACTCCATCCTCGGGCCCTTCGCCGGGGTGTTCATCGACCGCTGGTCGCGGCGGCAGATCCTGGTCATCGCGCCTGTCGTGCGCGGGGTGCTGCTGGTGGCCGCCGCGCTGCTGGTGGGGCTGGGCGCCCCCGACTGGTGCTTCTACGCCGCCGCCCTGGCGGTACTGGGCGTCAACCGATTCTTCCTGTCGGCGCTGAGCGCCTCGCTGCCGCACGTGGTCGAAGGCGAGCGCCTGTTGCTGGCCAACGCCGTCACCCCGACGTCGGGCACGGTCGCCACGTTCGTCGGCGCCGGCGTGGGCTTCCTGCTGCGCCTGGTCTTCGGCCCCGAGCACAGCGGCACCGCCGGACTGCTGGTCGTGTCGGGCGTGGTCTTCGGGTTGAGCGCCGTCATCGCCTCCACCATGCACAGGGACCTGCTGGGCCCGTCGTACGACCCGAGCCTCCCGCAGGCCCGCCAGGCCGTGCGCCATGTGATCACCGGGCTGGTCGACGGAGCGCGTCACGTGGTGCACAAGCGGGCTCCGGCCGCCGCGCTGGGCAGTATGGCCGCCCACCGGTTCCTGTACGGCCTGACCATCGTCATGACCGTGATGCTCTACCGCTTCTATTTCACCTCGAACGTCGAGGCCGGTCTGAACGAGATCACCGGCGTTCTGGCGACCTCCGGCGCCGGCTTCTTCATGGCCGCGCTGATCACCCCGTGGGCCACCGAGCGGTTCCGCCCGGAGGCGTGGATCCCGATCATGCTGGCGACGGGAGGGGTGCTGCTGCTGGCGCTCTGTCTGCCGTTCCAGCAGATCGGCTTCCTGGCCGCGGGCTTCGTCCTCGGCGTGACCGGACAGAGCGTGAAGATCTGCGCCGACACGATCGTGCAGCGCGACGTCGAGGACGCCTACCTCGGCCGGGTGTTCTCCATCTACGACATGCTCTTCAACGGCATGTTCGTGCTGGCCGCCGTGGCCGCCGCGTCGCTGCTGCCCGCCAACGGCAAGTCCTACCCGGTGCTGCTGATCGCCTCCATCGGCTACGTCGTGAGCGCCGCCGTCTACCGTCTGCTCGTCGGCGTCACCACCCGTCCCGCACCTCAGGAAGCCGCTCACGGATCGACACCCCATCTCTGATCACTCATCGCCCACCTGCCTTCCGTCACCCCACACGACCCCGCTGAGCGCCCGGCGGCCCAGGACGCCTGGAAGGGTCAGGGATGGAGGGTGGCCACGGCCGCTCTCATCGCCTCGGTGATGGTCGCGAGGTCGGCGGAATCGGTGCAGTACGGGGGCATGGTGTAGAGAAGGTGTCCGAAGGGGCGCAGCCAGACGCCGTGCTCCATCACGACATCTTGGATCTTCGCCACGTCCACCGGATCGACGGTCTCTATGACGCCGATCGCCCCCAGGACGCGGACATCTCGCACCCCTGGAGCGCCGGCCGCCGCCGCCAGCCCTTCGCCGAGGGCGGCCTCGATGCCCTTGACCTCCTCGCGCCAGGGGCGCTCGGACAGCAGGGTGAGGGAGGCGTCGGCGACCGCCGCGGCCAGCGGATTGGCCATGAACGTCGGGCCGTGCATCAGCACACCGATGCGCTCGGCGACCTCGGCGGTGCACAAGGTGGCGGCCATGGTGAGATAGCCGCCGGTCAGAGCCTTGCCCACGCACATGATGTCGGGCCGCACACCTGCGTGATCACAGCCGAACAGCTCGCCCGTGCGTCCGAAACCCGTCGCGATCTCGTCGGCGATGAGCAGGAGGCCGTGCTCGTCGGCCAGCTCGCGAAGCCGCCTCAGGTAAGCCGGGTGGTAGAAGCGCATGCCGCCCGCTCCTTGCACCACGGGCTCGACGATGATGGCCGCCAGCTCGCCCGCGTGCCGCGCGACCATCGCGTCGAGATGCCGCAGGTAGGCCTCGTCGACGGCCCCGGCGGAGACCGGTGAATCCGGGCGCAGGCCGTAGTCGCTCGGTGGGCGATCGGCGAAGACATGGGCGGGCAGGACGCCGCTGAACAGATGATGCATGCCGTTCACCGGGTCGCAGACGGACATCGCCCCGAAGGTGTCGCCGTGATAGCCGCCCCGCACGGTGAGCAGGCGGCTCTTGCCCGTGCACTGGAGAGCCATCTTGATGGCGACCTCGACGGCCACCGAGCCCGAGTCGGCGAGGAAGACCTTGGTCAGGCCGGTCATCTCGGCCAGCCGCCGTGCCAGGCGGACGGCCGGTTCGTGGGTGAGGCCGCCGAACATCACGTGCGCCATGTCGCCGAGCTGATCGCGGAGCGCGGCGTCCAGACGCGGATGACCGTACCCGTGGATCGCCGCCCACCAGGAGGACATGCCGTCGATGAGCTCTCGCCCGTCGGCGAGCGTCAGCCGCACACCTTGGGCTTTGATCACGGGATGGGCGGCGACGGCCGGAGAAGCGGCGGCGTAGGGGTGCCACAGGTGTCTCCAATCGAGGTCACGCAGGTTCTCGGCGTCCATGCGGCCACCTTAATCAGGCTTGCCGTCTTCGATCGGAACCGCGTGCTGCCTGTGGAAAACCTACCCCGGACACTGGCCACAAGCTGGGGATAACCCTCCCGAAAGCCCGACATCCTGTGGAAAACTCCGGGATCCGGTCCTCCGGCACGGAGGCGGTAGGCCGGTCCACTCGCGCGGAGGGGCGGTCGGCGTCCCGGAGCCGGCTGCGGGTGCGTGCGAGGGCCGGTCAGTCGGTCGCCGGGGGGAAGCCCTGTTCGCGGCTCCAGTCGAGCAGGGCTTCCTTGGCGGCGTCCTTACCGACGATGCCCTGGTCGAGGCGCATGTCGAGCAGGAACTTGTACGCCTTGCCCACCACAGGACCCGGTCCGACGCCCAGGACCTTCTGGATCTCGTTGCCGTCCAGCTCTGGCCGCATCTTCGCCAGCTCCTCCTCGTCGGCGAGGCGGGCGATGCGCTGTTCGAGGTCGTCGTAGGTGCGGGACAGGGCCTGAGCCTTGCGCTTGTTGCGGGTCGTGCAGTCGGCGCGGGTGAGCTTGTGCAGCCGCTCCAGCAGGTGGCCGGCGTCGCGGACGTACCGGCGCACGGCGGAGTCGGTCCACTCGCCGGTGCCGTAGCCGTGGAAGCGCAGGTGCAGTTCGACCAGCCGGGCGACGTCGGCGACGACGTCCTTGGGGAAACGCAGCTCGCCGAGACGCTTCTTGGCCATCTGGGCGCCCACGATCTCGTGGTGGTGGAAGGAGACCCGTCCCGCCTCCTCGTACCGGCGCGTCTTGGGCTTGCCGATGTCGTGCAGCAGCGCCGCCCACCGCAGCACGCGGTCGGGCCCGGCGGCCTCCAGCGCGATCGCCTGCTCGAGCACGATGAGGGTGTGCTCGTAGACGTCCTTGTGGCGGTGGTGCTCGTCGATCTCGAGCCGGAGCTTGGGCAGCTCGGGCAGCACGTGGGCGGCCAGGCCGGTGTCGACGAGGAGCCCGAGGCCCTCGCGGGGACCGGCGCCGCAGATCAGCTTGTCGAGCTCGTCGCGGATGCGCTCGGCGGACACGATCTCGATGCGGTCGGCCATCGCCGTCATGGCCGCCACCACGGCGGGATCGACGGCGAAGCCGAGCTGGGAGGCGAAGCGCGCCGCCCTCAGCATCCTGAGCGGGTCGTCGTCGAAGGACTGCTCGGGCGTGCCGGGCGTGCGCAGCGTCTTGGCGGCGAGGTCGGACAGGCCGCCGTACGGGTCGACGAACTCGTGCCCGGGCAGCCGCACGGCCATGGCGTTGACCGCGAAGTCGCGCCGCTCGAGATCGGCTTCCAGGGTCTCGCCGTAGACGACCTCGGGCTTGCGGGACTTGGGGTCGTAGGACTCGCTGCGGTAGGTGGTGATCTCCAGGACCCAGTTGCCCTTGCGGACGCCGACCGTGCCGAAGTCGATGCCGATGGTCCAGATGGAGTCGGCCCAGTCTCTGACGATTTCCAGCACCCGCTCTGGGCGCGCGTCGGTGGTCAGGTCGAGGTCGTTGCCGATGCGGCCGAGCAGGACGTCGCGGACCGAGCCGCCGACCACGGCGAGCTCGTGCCGCTGCGCGGCGAAAAGTTCGCCGAGCTCGTCGGCGACGGGAGCAATCCGCCGAAACAGGTCGATGACGGCCCTCTGCTGACTAACGCTCAGATTTGAGACGGACAAGCTGGGTAGGTCCTTCGGTTACGGAAGCAAATCTCCGAGCTAGCCCTGGTGTAACCCGCCCGGGAATACACCCCGAGCGATCACCAGGTTACGGTCGGTCGTAGATCTGTCGGGGGCACCCGGACAAGACAAGGAGCACGAGAGATGAAAGACGCCCTCGCGATCCACCGCTGGCTCCTGTCCCACCAGATCCACCATGAGATCGTACGGCTTCCCCGCGCCTTGACATGCGCCGACGACCTCCCAGCCATTCTCCACGCCGAGCCGGCCCGCTGCATTCGAGTAACGGTCTTTGAGGTCACGACCCGCAACCAGCGCGAGGCCGTCGCCGTGGTCACCACGGTCGCCTCGCCCCCGCGGCCGGGCGCCGTCGGAGCCCTTCTCGGCGCCCGCAGGGTGCGTCCCGCGCCCGCCTTCCTGGTCAACTCCGCCACCGACTACGCCGCCACATGCGTATCACCTCTGCTGCTCCCCCAAGACCTCACCGTGCTGATCGACGAGCGGCTGGCGGACCTCGGCGACCCCGACGAAATGATGTACACCCCGACCGGCGAGCGGCGTACCGCCCTGCGCCTGAGGACCCTCGACCTGCTGTCTCTCACGCGGGGCAAGCACGTGGACCTGCAGTCGCCCCGGCACAGGACCGTGCGCATGCCCGGCACCCGGGAGGTGCGGCCGGTGAGGGGGGCGCCCCGCTGCGAATCGCCGCCCGCTCTGCTTTAGGCCATACCATTCTGGGCGTGCGCCCAACTCCACCCCTGGCCGGCACGTGATCCGCGGAGCCGCCCCGATCTTCGCCCTGACCGCCGCGTTCCTCACGACGCCGGCGGCCGTCGCCGGTGCCTCGGCCGGTGCGGCGGGTACGGGCGCCGAGCGGGCCGTCGCGGTGACGCAGGCGCATTCCTCGCACGCGACGCTCCAGGCGCGGGCCCGCTCCGCGCACGCCGGTGCGGCGGCCACCGGCCGGCAGGAAACGCAGATCGTGATCAACTCGATCACGCCGCAGGCGCCCCGCGAACCGGCCGCCGAGATCAAGGTCTCCGGAGCGGTCGCCAACACCGGCGGCACCACCCTCAACTCGCTCACGCTCCGCCTGCGCTTCTCCCGCCAGCCGTTCGCCACCCGCGCCGAGATGCAGGCGTTCGCCGACGGCGGCCCGATGCTGGACTCCTCTCGCGACTCCCTGGTGGTCGGCCAGTTGGTGGCCTCCCAGAAGGTCCCCTTCGAGTTCACCACCACGGCGGCGGAGCTGGGCATGTACCGCTTCGGCGTCTACCCCCTCACCATCGAGATCATCGACGCGGCCGGGCGTCAGCTCGCCGCGCAGCGCACGTTCCTGCCCTACGCCCCCAAAGACCAGCAGGTCGCCCGCACGAAGATCGCCTGGGCGCTCCCCATCGTCGACCAGCCCCACCGCGGCGACGACGCCACCTTCGTCGACGACGGCCTGCACGACACCGTCGCCGACGGCGGCCGCCTGGGCAAGATCCTCAAGATCGCCGAGACCCCCGCCAAGGGTGTGAACTGGTTCGTCGACCCGGCGGTGCTCGACGACGCGCAGGCCATGGCGAAGGGGTACACGCTCAGGTCCGGCGACAAGAGCTCCAGCCGGCCCGGCGACCAGACCGCCTCGCAATGGCTGCAGCGGCTGCGCACGGCCCTGCAGGACGTCCCCGTCTCCGCGGTCCCGTACGCCGACCTGGACGTCACGGCGGTCAACCACCACGGTCTGGACACCGCCACCGGCATCGCGCTCAAGCAGGGCGCCGCCGTCGCCACCACGCTGCTGGGCAAGCAGGTCACCACCGCCGTCAACTGGCCGGCCGCCGGGGTGGTCGACCGCGACGCGCTGGACGTCCTGGCCGTCGGGGACGTGCGCACCGTCCTGCTGAACGCCTCCGCCCTCCCGCCCAGCATCCCGGTCACCTACACGCCGAACGCCGCCGCCACGGTGGACACCGTGCGAAGGCCGGTGCGCGCGCTGCTGGCCGACCCGGTGCTGAGCGAGCTGATCACCACGACCGGCACCTCGGCGCCGAACGTGACGGCCCTGGTCACCCAGCGCTTCCTCGCCGAGACCGCGATGATCAGCGCCGAGCGTCCCACCGAGTCGCGCGCGGTCGTGGCGGCGCCCTCGCGCCGGTGGAACCCCGACCCCGCCTTCGTCACCACGCTGCTGAAGACCGCGGCCTCGGCCCCCTGGCTCAAGCCCGTCTCCCTGAACTCCATCAAGCCCTCCGCCAAGACGGGGGTCCCGCGCGCCGACCTGATGTACTCCGACAAGGACCGGCAGGCGGAGCTGAGCCGGGCGTACGTCGGCGGCGTCAGGAAGCTCAGCAGGCGCGCCGAGCTGACCGCCACCGTCGCCGGTGACCACCGCCGGGTGTTCGACACCGCGCTGCTCCGCGCCGCCTCGACCGCCTGGCGCGGCCGTACCGGCGCCGCCGCGCCGCTGCTCGAGCAGGTCGACGCCGCCGTCACCAGGCGCACCGAGGCCATCTCGATCACCAGCGGCGAAGGGCGCGCGCTCGCCGGCAAGAACGGCATCGTGCCGATCAGCATCCGCAACGACCTGGGCGATCAGGAGGTGACGGTCGGCGTCCGCATCACCTCGGGCGACCGCAAGCTGCTCACCATCGGCGCCTACGAGTCGCCCGTCACCATCAGTCCCGGCAAGACCCGTCCGATCGACATCCCGATGACGGCCAACGGCAGCGGTGAGACGACGGTCAAAGTGCAGCTCACCACCGCGAACGGCATCCGCTACGGCGCTCCCGTCGAGATCACCGTGCGCACCACGGGCTACGCCGCCATCGCGCTGGTCATCGTGGGCGCGGCCGTCGCGGTCATGCTCGCCGCCGTACTGCTGCGCGTCGTGCGCCGCCGCTCACGCAAGATCGCCAAGGCTCGCGGCGCGGCGCGCGGCGCCCCCCGGGCCGTACCCGAACCGGCACAGCAGCGAGAGGGGCCTTCATGAGCCGCATGTTGCGCGCGAGCGCGATCATGGCCGCGGGCACCATGGTGTCCCGCCTGACCGGCTTCGTGCGCACGGCGGTGCTCGCCTCCGCCATCGGCGTCGCCGCCCTGGGAGACGCCTACAACGTCGCGTACACGATCCCGTTCATCCTGTTCGACCTGCTCATCGGCGGAGTGCTCAGCAGCGTCATCGTCCCGATGATCGTCAAGGCGCAGAAGCACGACGCCGACGGCGGCCGCGCCTACGAGCAGCGGCTGATGACCGTGGCCACGCTGGCGCTGGTGGCGATCGCGGTCGTCGGCGTACTGTGCGCTCCGCTGCTGATCGACCTGCTCACCACCGACCTGCCCGCGCGCGAGGCCGAGGTCGCCACCACGCTCGCGCGCTACATCCTTCCCCAGATCGCGTTCTTCGGCGTCGGCGCCATCTCCGGCGCCATCTTGAACACCCGCGACCGGTTCGCGGCCCCCATGTGGGCGCCGGTGCTGAACAACATCGTGGTGATCGGGGTCGGCCTCCTGTACCACCTGGTCAGCAGCACCGGCGGGAACATCGGGGCGGTCACCGCCTCCGACCTGTTCCTTCTCGGCGTCGGCACCACCACGGGCATCGTGATCCAGTCGATCGTCCTGGTGATCGCGGTACACCGCGCCGGGTTCAGGTTCGTCCCGCGGTTCGACCTGCGCAACGCCAGGCTGGGCGAGATGGGCAGAGCGGGCGTGTGGACGCTCGCGTTCGTCGTGTTCAACCAGGTGTCCTTCATCGTGACGACGAACCTCGCGACCGGCGCCACCGCGAAGGCCGGCGGCGAGCACGTCGCCGGCATCGCCTCCTACAGCTACGCCTTCCAGCTCTTCCAGCTGCCCTACGGCATCATCGCCGTCTCGGTGATCACCGCGATGCTTCCGCGCATGAGCCGGTATGTGCACGAGGGCGAGTACGGCGCCATCCGCGAGGAGTTCGCCTCCGGCGTGCGCCTGGTGTGCTGTGTGATCGTGCCGTGCGGGCTGCTGCTCATGGTCCTCGGCCCGGCGGTGACGGTGCTGATCTTCGGGCACGGCAGCACCTCGGTCGAGGACGCCGTGAACATGGGCAACGTCCTGCAGGTGTTCGGGCTCGCGCTGGTGCCGTTCTCGATCTACCAGCTGCTGCTGCGGGTGTTCTACAGCTTCGGCGACACCCGCACCCCCGCGCTCATCGCCGCGGGGAACGTCGCGGTGAACGCCACGGTGGCCTACATCCTGTACCTCACGCTGCCGCCGCGGCTCATCGTCATGGGGCTCGCCGCGTCGTTCACCATGGCGTACGTGGTCGGCGGGACGATCGCCTGGACGCTGGCGAGCCGCAAGGTGGGCGGCGGGCTCGGCGGCCGCCTCGTCGCCTCCGGGCTCTCGCGCATGTACGTCGCCGCCATCCCTGCGGCCGTCGTCGCGCTGGCCGCCCTGTGGGCCACCAAGGAACTGGCCGGCGTCACGCCGCTGACCTCGGCGATCATGCTGGTGGCGGGTGGCGGGCTCGGCGGAGTTCTCTACCTGCTCACCTCGCACCGCATGCGCATCGCGGAGATCAGCTCGATCATTGGACTTGTGGCGGGACGGGTAGGCCGCTAGTCATAGGTAACCCGGAAGTCCGGTTCGCCCGTGTTCAAAGGGCAACACGGACGACAGCCGCTCCGGACTACGATGGTGCCCGGCGCACGGTGACGATCGCGCGCCACCGGCTGACGAAGAGCAGGAGGGGCGTGGGGTCATTCGCACGGACATCGCCCGCGACCAGGGAGAGGATCACCTCATGAGCGCCCCGGCCGTGGAGCCCGGCGGCCGCCTGGCCGACCGGTTCCGCCTGGAAGACCGCGTCAGCGAGTCGGGTGGCGCCACCTTGTGGAAGGCCATCGACGAGGTGCTCGCCCGGCCCGTCTGTGTCCTCACGCTCGATCCCGACTTCGACCGCGTCTCCGAAGTCGTCACCGCGGCCCGCCGGGCCAGCCGCCTGACCGACCCCCGGCTCACCCAGGTCTTCGACGCCGCCGAGGAGAACGGCCAGGCGTACGTGGTGAGCGAGTGGGTCACCGGTGAGACCCTGACCGACATGGTGTCCTCCGGGCCCATGGCGCCCGAGCGGGCCGCCGCGCTGGTGGCCGAGGCCGCCGAGGCGGTCGCGCACGCCCACGAGTCCGGCCTCGCTCACCTGTGCCTCACCCCCGACCGCCTCATCTGGACCGCCGGAAGCACCGTCAAGCTGCTCGGGCTGGCCGTCGACGCCTCGCTGAGCGACATCGAGAGCGACAACGCCGCCCGCGACGACGCCCAGGGGCTCGGCCGCCTGCTGTACACCGCGCTGACCGGCCACTGGCCCGGCGACGGGGACGTCGAGCTGCCGCCCGCCCCGCTCGACGACGGCAAGGTCTGCACGCCGCGCCAGGTCACCGCGGGCGTCCCCGGCTTCCTGGACGCCATCACCTGCCGCGCCCTGTTGCAGGAGCCGAGACGGGGCCTGCCCGCGCTGGCGACGCCCGCCGCGGTGGCCGAGGCGCTCGCCGAGGTGCCGAGGCCCGCGCCCGTCCCGGTGTCGGTGACGCCGCCCGCGGTCAGCCTGCGCTCGGAGGCCCCGGTCGACACCGAGCCGCCCCGGCAGTCCCACTCGACCGCCTACCAGCACACGCCGGTGCACACCATGCCGCGCAGGTCCGGGGGCATGGCGGGCCGAGTGGTGATCACTCTCGTGGTCGTGCTGGTCATCGCGGCGGTCGGCATCGGGGCGTGGACACTGGGTCAGAGCCTCGGCAGGCGGCAGCCCCCGCCCGCGGCGTCCTCCTCCCCCTCGCAGGCTCCGCAGCCGAAGATCACCACGGTGAAGCCGTCGAGCGCCAACGGGTTCGACCCGCTGGGCACCGACCATTCCGAGCATCCCGAGTGGGCGCCCCTGGCCATCGACGGCAAGCCGTCCACCGAGTGGCACACCGACAAGTACAACACCGCCGAACTCGGCGGCCTGAAGAAGGGCGTCGGCCTCATCGTCGAGCTGTCCAAGCCGACGCCGGTCGCCGATGTGGTCGTCTCACTGGGCGACACGCCGGGTTCCACCATCGAGTTGCGCATCGGCGACTCGGCCGATCTCGGTGCGCTGAAAACCGTCGCCAAGCAGGAGAATGTCTCCGGCACGGTGACCCTCACCCCGGAGAAGGCCACCAGCGGTCGGTACGTTTTGATCTGGTTTACGCGCCTTCCGGCCTTTGAGGGGAAGTTTCGTGGCACCATCTATGACGTAGTGGTGCACTCTCCCGGATCGGCATAACAGGACACGCGTTGTGAACCCTCCTCCCGATAGCCCGCCGGCGGCTCAGCACGCCGCACGGTCCGCGTTGTCCGACGCCGACCTGCTGACGAGCCATATCGGCGGCGATCCACACGCCTTCAGCGAGATCGTCCGGCGTCATCGCGACCGCATGTGGGCGGTGGCGCTGCGTACGCTCGGTGACCCCGACGAGGCGGCCGACGCCGTTCAGGACGCCTTCGTCTCCGCCTACCGCAAGGCCGACAGCTTCCGCGGCGAAGCGGCGGTGACCACCTGGCTCCACCGCATCGTCGTGAACGCCTGCCTCGACCGCATGCGGCGCAAGTCGATCCGCCCGGTCGCCGACGACGAACTCGTCGAGGCCGCCGAGCGGGACACTCCGATACCCGACCAGACCGGCGACCGCGACGTCTCCATGGAGGTCACGGCCGCCCTCAAGCTGCTCCCGGCCGACCAGCGCGCGGCGTTGGTGCTGGTCGACATGATGGGGTACTCCGTCGACGACGCCGCCCAGGTGCTCGGCGTGCCGACCGGCACGGTCAAGAGCCGTTGCGCTCGGGGCCGCGCCAAACTTGCCCCGATTCTTTCCCATCTGCGGAACCGTTCGGACCTATCTCGCGTCTCATCCGCGAAGGGAGCAGAACTTCGTGACGGGTGATACGCACTACGATATGGAGATCCTCGCCGAGCTGGCAGAGGGTCTTCTCGACGGCGCCACGGCCGCGCGGGTCCGCGAGCATCTCGCGGTATGCGATCCCTGTGGGGAGAGCCTCGCCGACCTGGCCGCGGTCCGCGAGATGCTCGCGGGAGTGCCGGTGCCCGCGATGCCGATGGGCGTCGCGCTCCGCATCGACAAGGCACTGGGCGCCGAAGCCGAGGCGAGGAGGTCCGGCGGGCTGCGGCTCGACGAGGCTCCCGACTGGGATCGCATCATGGCGGACTCCCCCTGGGAGACCGCGCCGGCCTCTCCTTGGGAGACGACGCCCGCGGCGCCCTTGCCGGCCGCCGAGCCACCGCTGCGGGCGATGCCCGCGGTGGCCGCCGAGCCGCCGGAGCCGTTCGAGCCACCGGTTCAGCAGCCCGAGGAGGTCGTGCGCCTCGGCGTCGTGGCCGACGACGGCACCGTCGTCCCCGCGAGGCGCCGCAAGGCGTCCCGGCGGCATTCCTGGCGGATGCCCGCGGTGGCGAGCGTGGCGGCCGCGGCCGTCATCGGCGTCGCCGGAGTGTCGGCGAGCATGCTGACGGCCTCGGGCACCGGGACGGGAGGCAGTCCTCCCCCCCTCGCCGAGGCCATCCCCACGGCGGCTGCGACGCCCAGCGGCCAGCCCTCGAAGCCGACGACCATAGGGCCGGGCCGCGGGGGGCCGAGCTACGTGATCGCGAGCAGTGACTTCAACTACTCCAACACGGTGCTCGACGGCCCGCTGGCGACCTACGTCGGCGCCTACGGCCCCGGTTCCACCGGGGACGCCTCGGGAGACCCGTCGGTGGTGCGCTGCATCACCCGCATCTCCGAGCAGGTGGGCGACCAGCTGGGCTCGCGGAAGAACCCCAACCCGATCGGCGTTGACCAGGCCTTCTACCAGGGCAGCGAGGCCACCGTGATGGCCTTCTGGAAGGATCGCCTGCACAACGCGGTCTGGGTGTACGTCGTTGACGACAACTGCCGCAACATGCGGCCGCCGTCCGTCAGCCGCTGGCAGTAGGGCCGCACCGGCCCCTTCTGACCCCAGTGTCGAAGAAGTCCTCCGCGGGTTCCGCGGAGGACTTCTTATTGTGGAAGGCGCGGCTTGCCTGGTGCGGGAATCCCGGACGCCTAGGATCTGTTGACGCCACTGGCATCCACGAACGGGTCACCAGAGCCGGACAGCGTGCGGCGACGCACACCGGCGATCAGCCGGGACCACCATGCGCAGAAAGGCGAGAGGCGTGAGCGACGTCCGTAATGTGATCATAATCGGGTCTGGCCCGGCCGGTTACACGGCAGCTGTCTACGCGGCACGCGCTGACCTCAATCCTCTTGTGTTCGAGGGTTCGGTCACCGCCGGTGGCGCGCTCATGAACACGACCGACGTGGAGAACTTCCCGGGCTTCCCGGACGGCATCCTCGGTCCCGACCTGATGGACAACTTCCGCAAGCAGGCCGAGCGCTTCGGCGCCGAGCTGATCGCGGACGACGTCGTCGAGGTCGACCTGACCCAGACGCCCAAGGTCGTCAAGACCGCCACCGAGACCTACCTGGCCAAGACGGTCATCGTCGCCACCGGCTCCGGCTACCGCGAGCTCGGGCTGCCGAACGAGAAGCGTTTGTCCGGCCGCGGCGTCTCGTGGTGTGCCACCTGTGACGGCTTCTTCTTCCGCGACCATGACATCGTGGTCGTCGGCGGCGGCGACACCGCCATGGAGGAGGCCACCTTCCTCAGCCGGTTCGCCCGCTCGGTCACGGTGATCCACCGCCGCTCCGAGCTGCGCGCC
Source organism: Sphaerisporangium sp. NPDC049457 (assembly GCF_055586705.1). NCBI lineage: Bacteria > Bacillati > Actinomycetota > Actinomycetes > Streptosporangiales > Streptosporangiaceae > Sphaerisporangium > Sphaerisporangium sp. NPDC049457. Next base: position 323,991 of record NZ_JBVJHR010000004.1, read on the forward strand.
AGCAAGATCATGCAAGATCGCGCGTTCGCGAACGAGAAGATCCGCTTCCTCTGGGACAGCCAGGTGGTCGACGTCGTCGGCGACAACCGGGTCACCGGCGTCGTGGTCCGCGACGTCAACACCGGCGAGCAGACCGAGCTGGCCGTGGGGGGCATGTTCGTCGCCATCGGCCACGACCCGCGCAGCGAACTGTTCAAGGGTCAGCTCGAACTGGACGAGGACGGCTACATCGAGGTCGAGGCGCGGAGCACCCGCACCAACCTCGACGGCGTCTTCGCCTGCGGCGACGTCGTCGACCACATCTACCGCCAGGCCATCACCGCCGCGGGCACCGGCTGCTCGGCGGCGATCGACGCCGAGCGGTGGCTCGCCGAGAGCGCGCACGCCACCGCGAGCGCCACCGCGACCGCGAGCGCCACCACCGCAAGCTGACCTCACCCGCCACCGCCAAAGCCACCGCCACAAGTCAAGGGGAGAACATCGTGGGCGACATCAAATCCGTGACCGACGCCACCTTCGAGGCCGAGGTGCTCAAGAGCGACAAACCCGTCCTCGTCGACTTCTGGGCGGAGTGGTGCGGGCCGTGCCGCCAGGTCGCGCCGATCCTGCAGGAGATCGCCGCCGAGAACGCCGACAAGCTCACCATCGTCAAGATCAACATTGACGAGAATCCCGAGACTCCGCGCGACTACGGCGTACTCCAGATCCCGACCCTGAACGTCTACAAGGGTGGAGAGGTCGTGAAGCAGATCATCGGAGCCAAGCCGAAGGCCATGCTGCTCCGCGAGCTCGACGGCGTCATCTAGACGCCCCTGCGGATCGCGCCGTCGGCGACCGTGCGATTCGTACCACCCGCCGCCTCCCTCCGGGCGGCACCCACCCAGCAGAGCCCTCCGCGCCATCGGCGCGGGGGGCTCTGTGTGTGCGGAGGGCTCTGTGTGCGCGGACGCTCATGGTGGCGACCCGCGGGCTCAGGATCATGGCGGCCCGGGGCTCAGATCGTCTCAGACGGGGCGAAGGGCCCGTTCTGGGGTCATGGACCCGAGCAGGCGTTCCAGCGCCACCTCGACGTCCTCGCGCCACGATGCCGCCGTCTTGAGCTCCAGCCGTAGCCGTGGGAATCGCAGATGTGGGCGTACCGTCTTGAACCCCACCGCGAGCAGGTATTCGGCGGGCATGACGCAACCCGGCTGTTCCCATTTCAGGTCGCCGAACGCCTCGATCGCCCGCACTCCGCGCCGCGTCAGGTCTTTCGCCACGCCCTGGATGAGCATCCGGCCGAGCCCGCCCCCGGAGAATTCGGGAATGATGTGCGCGGTCATCAGCAGGACGGCGTCCGCGCTGACAGGAGAGGTGGGAAAGGCGACCGACCGGGGCACGTAAAGCGGCGGCGCATAGAGCACGAAGCCGGCCGGCACCCCGTCGACGTAGCAGATCTTGCCGCAGCTCCCCCATTCGAGCAGGGTCGCGGAGATCCACGCCTCCTTCTCCAGCGCCGGATCGCCCGCCAGCTGCGCCCGCTCACCGCTGACCGGGTCGAGCTCCCAGAAGACACACCGTCGGCAGCGGCGCGGCAGATCGTCAAGGTTGTCCAGCGTGACGTTCACCAGCCGACGCGACACCTCGGGCCCCCCAATCCTTGCGAGACGACGCGAGTCATGGCGGAAATGCGCACGAATTACGGCGTCTCCAAACTGGCATGGTAGCCGAGTGAAAGCGGGCTACGCGGGTCCTGCCCGTCGGGCCTCGCCGCCTGTCGCCGCCACAGGCCGCCGAGCAGGGCGGACACCACATCGGCGGCGTGCGAACGACTATGGGACGCCGCCGGCGGATTCCAGCCGTCCGCGGACGACTTCAGCGGTGGGCGCCCGATCGACGGGCTGGGCATGCCCCCGGCATGGTCAAAGTCCACCCCAGAAATACAGGCAGAAATGTCGGAAGAAGCACCTGAAGTGAAGAATTGCGGGAAGCTTTCGAGGGTGGCTGCCGTAGGCTGGTCACTTCGCAACGAAACCTAGCTCGGCTATGCCCTAGGAGGTGGACCGTGACGCAAGAGCAGGATCACGGTCGGAGGACGGCGGCCCACGGGTCGCGCATCGACGCCTACATCGACCGGTACGCGGCACGCGCGACCGGCATGGTGGCCTCCGAGATCCGAGCTCTTTTCGCCGTCGCATCGAGGCCCGAGGTGGTCTCGCTGGCCGGCGGCATGCCGTACGTCACGGCCCTCCCCCTCGACACCGTCGGCGAGATCGTCGCCGACCTGGTGGCCCACCGCGGCACCGTGGCCCTGCAGTACGGCTCCGGCCAGGGCGACCCCCACCTGCGCGAGCAGATCTGCGAGGTCATGCGCCTGGAGGGCATCGACGCCGGCCCCGACGACGTCGTGGTCACCGTCGGCTCCCAGCAGGCCCTCGACCTGATCACCCGCATCTTCATCGACCCTGGCGACGTCGTCCTCGCCGAAGGCCCTTCCTATGTCGGCGCCCTCGGCACCTTCGCCGCCTACCAGGCGTCCGTGGTGCACGTCGCCATGGACGACGAGGGGCTCATCCCCGAGGAGCTCTCCGCCACCATCGACGCGCTGGCGCGCGAAGGCCGCCGCATCAAGTTCCTCTACACCGTGCCGAACTTCCAGAACCCGGCCGGCGTCACGCTCAGCGCCTCCCGGCGCCGCCAGGTCATGGAGATCTGCCAACGGGCCGGCGTGCTCGTCGTGGAGGACAACCCGTACGGCCTGCTCGGCTTCGACGGCGACCCGATGCGGGCGTTGCGGGCGGACGACCCGGACGGCGTGGTCTATCTCGGGTCGTTCTCCAAGACGCTGGCCCCGGGCTTCCGGGTCGGATGGGCGCTGGCCCCGCACGCCGTGCGGGACAAGCTGGTGCTCGCCATGGAGTCCGCCGTCCTGTCGCATTCAAGCTTCTCGCAGCTCGCCGTCGGGCAGTATCTGGCGACGCAGCCGTGGCGCGAGCAGATCAAGTCGTTCCGCGAGCTCTACCGCGAGCGGCGCGACGCCCTGCTCGGCGCGATGGACGCGCTCATGCCGCCCGGCTGCACCTGGACGCGGCCCGCCGGCGGGTTCTTCGTGTGGATGACGCTGCCCGAGGGGCTCGACTCCAAGGCGATCCTGCCCCGCGCCGTCGCCGAACGGGTGGCGTTCGTGCCGGGCACGGGGTTCTACGCCGACGACTCCGGCTCGCGGAACATGCGCCTGTCGTACTGCTACCCCGAGCCCGAGCGCATCCGCGAGGGCGTCCGCAGGCTGGCCGGCGTGATCCAGCAAGAGCTGCTCATGCGCGACACGTTCGGCACCGGCTCCGCCCCCGCCCACGGCGGCGTCGACACCCCCGGCCCCGATCTAGCCTGAAGATGATGTGCGGCAGGCGCCTTCCCCAGGCCGGGGCGGCGCCTGCCCTTTGAGAGCAAGCGGTAAGAAAGGTCCTCGATGAGCGATCTCGGCCATGTGCTGGTGCTGGCAGGCGGACTGTCCTACGAGCGCGAGGTCTCATTGCGCTCGGGCCGCCGCGTGAGCGAGGTGCTTCGTGCGGCCGGCATCGACGTCGAGACACGGGACACCGACGCCAGCCTGGTGCCGTCCGTCCTGGCCGACCCGCCCGACGTGGTGTTCGTGACGCTGCACGGCGGCAGCGGCGAGGACGGCGCCATCCGTTCGGTGCTCGAACTGCTCGGCCTGCCGTACGTGGGCGCCGCTCCTGAGGCCTGCCGCATCGCCTTCGACAAGCCGACCGCCAAGACGATGGTCCGCTCGGTCGGTGTCCGCACCCCCGACGCCGTCGTGCTGCCCAAAGAGACCTTCCACGACCTCGGCGCCTCGGCCGTGCTCGGCCGCATCGTCGAGCGGCTCGGCCTGCCGCTGTTCGTCAAGCCGTCGCACGGCGGGTCGGCACTGGGCGGCTCCATCGTCCGCAAGGCCGACGAGCTGCCCGCGGCCATGGTCGGCTGCTTCGCCTACGGCGACACGGCGCTCGTCGAGCAGTACATCGAAGGCGTGGAGGTCGCGGTCTCGGTGGTCGACCTGGGGGACGGTCCCACCGCTCTTCCGCCCGTCGAGATCGTCGCCGACGAGGGCGTGTACGACTACTCCGCGCGCTACACGGCCGGACGCACCGAGTTCTTCGCGCCCGCGCGGCTCAGGCCGGAGGTCGCCGAGGCGTGCGCACAACTCGCCGTCACCGCGCACACGGCCCTCGGGCTGCGTGACCTCTCCCGCACCGACATCATCGTCGACGGCAAGGGGCAGCCGTACTTCCTGGAGGTCAACGTCGCCCCCGGGATGACCGAGACCTCTCTGCTGCCGATGGCCGTGGAGGCCGCCGGCCAGGATCTCGGCGCCATCTGCCGCGGCCTGCTCACCTCCGCCCTCCAACGCGCCCGCTGACCATCCGCCTCTTCGGCCGGCCCGGCCATTCCCTTCGGCGTCCCCGAGTACGATCGGCCCCGGCGCCTGGTGACCGGGCCGGTCCGTGGGTGTGCGGGTCCGCGGCGTAGCCTTGCGGCGTGATCGAACCGCTTTACTCCAAGAGCTTCGCGAGCGACAACCACGCCGGTGCGCATCCGGCCGTGCTCGACGCCATGGCCGCCGCCAACGCCGGCGACGCCCCCGCGTACGGCGACGACGACTGGACCGGCGCCCTGGCCGGGCAGGTGCGCGCCGAGTTCGGCGAGCACGCCACCACTCTGGTCGTGCTCAACGGCACCGGGGCCAACATGCTTTCGCTGAGCATGATGCTGGGACGCCGGTACGAGGCGACCATCTGTCCGGAGACGGCGCACATCGCCACCCACGAGACGGGCGCGAGCGAGCGGGTGCTCGGGGTGAAGCTCGTCACCGTTCCGACCCCTGACGGGAAGCTGACCCCCGCGGACATCATCGCCCGGCTCGGTGAGCGCGGCAACATCAGCGTGGTGCAGCCGCGGGTGGTGTCCATCTCGGAGGTCACCGAAGTCGGCACCTGCTACACCACCGACGAGGTCGCCGCCATCGCCCGGACGGCGCACGACAACGGCCTGCTGCTCCACATGGACGGCGCCCGCCTCGCCAACGCCGCCGCCCACCTCGGCTGCTCGCTGCGCGAGCTGACCACCGACGCCGGGGTCGACGTGCTCAGCTTCGGTGCGAGCAAGAACGGCGCCGTCGTCGGAGAGGCCGTGGTCGTCCTGCGCCCGGAGCTCGCGGAGGCCGGGCCGTACCTCCGTCGGCAGACGCTCCAGCTCGCCTCCAAGATGCGCTTCGTCTCGGCCCAGATCTCCGCGTTGCTGACCGGCGAGCTGTGGCGGCGCAACGCCGACCACGCGAACGCGATGGCACGCCGGCTGGCCGACGGCGTCGCCGACCTCCCTGGGCTGGACATCGCGTGGCCGGTCGAGTCCAACGCCGTCTTCGCCGCGCTACCCTCCCAGGCGATCAGCGAGCTCCAGGAGCGTTACCTGTTCCACGTGTGGGACGCCTCGCTCGGCATCGTCCGCTGGATGACGGCGTTCGACACCACCCCAGAAGACGTCGACACCTTCATCACCGACATCCACCACTCCCTCAAAGCCGCAACCACCCCCTGACCGCCCCCCAGGGACACCCCCCGTCTCCACCAACTCCCGCCCTCCACCCGGTGGGCGCTGGAATCTCCACCCGGTGGGTGCTGAGTGTCCCCTCCCGACGCGTGCTGGACGTCTCCATCCGGTGGGCGCTGGCGGTGATCGGCGCCGGTCGGCGAGTTGTGGTGCGGCGATGACGGCGCCCTCGTACGGCGCCCCACCCGGCGAACGATCGTGGACAGCGCACCGGAGACAGCGGAAGACGCCAGACGGTCTTCTCGGTGGCGCTGTTTCACGTGAAACCAGCAAGGCCGACGGCCGCGCCTGGTCGGCCGCACACCTGCACCGGGTGCCGTCCTCCCCCGGTGCGTGCTGGATGTGACCAGCGCCGGGTCGAGTCGTGGGGCGGCGATGCCGGTCCGCGGGTGCAGGCGCCCCCTGTCTTCACCGGGTGCCGCCCTCCATCCGGTAGGCGCGCTGGATATCTCCACCCAGTGGCTGTTCGATGTGATCGGCGCCGGGTCGGCGGGTCGTGGTGCGGCGATGACGGCGCCCTCGTACGGCGCCCCACCCGGCGAACGTCCGTGGACAGCGCACCGGAGACAGCGGAAGACGCCAGACGGTCTTCTCGGTGGCGTTGTTTCACGTGAAACCAGCGAGGGTGACGGCCGTCGCCTTGTGCGGTGACCACAGGGGGACGTGTGGGCTACGCGGCGGGAACGGTCAGCAGGGGGAGTCGTCAGGTGATCTGCGGGCACGCCAAGGATTCGGGAAAGGGTCCCCAAGAGGCGGCCTGAGGTCAGTCAGGGTGGGCCAGGAGAGGGTCAGTCTTCGGGGGCGTGGATGGCGGTGGCGGCTTCGGGAGCCATTGCGCCGATGATGCGTTCGAGGTCGTCCATGGTGGCGAACTCGACAACAATGCGGCCCTTGTGGCGGCCGAGGTCGACCTTCACCCGGGTCTCGAAGTGGTCGGACAGACGGGTTGCCAGGTGCGCCAGTGCGGGCTCGGGGGCGTCCTTGGCGCGGCGGGCCCGGGGGGCGGGGGCCGCGGTCGCCTCCCCCATGGAGACGATCTCCTCCACGGTGCGCACCGACAGCCCTTCGGCGACGATGCGGTTCGCCAGGTGTTCTTGCGCCGCCGGGTCGCTGAGGGCGAGCAGGGCGCGCGCGTGCCCCGCGCTGATCGTGCCCGCGGCCACCCGTGTCTGGACGTTGGGGGGCAGGTTCAGCAGGCGCAGGGTGTTGGTGATGTGCGAACGGGAACGTCCGACCCTCTGGGCGAGCTGCTCGTGCGTCGCGCCGAAGTCGTCCAGGAGCTGACGATAGGCCGCGGCCTCTTCCAGCGCGTTGAGCTGCTCGCGCTGGAGGTTCTCGATGAGCGCCTCGCGGAGCATCTCGTCGTCCTGGGTGCTCCGGACGATCGCGGGGATCTCCCGCATGTCCAGCAGCTGCGACGCCCGCCAGCGCCGCTCCCCCATGATCAGCTCGTAGCGTCCCTCGCCCACCGAGCGCACCACGATGGGCTGGAGAAGCCCGACCTCCTTGATAGAGTCGGCCAGCTCACGGAGGGCATCGTCGTCGAAGATGTCCCTGGGCTGTCGTGGGTTCGGAATGATCGACGTGAGCGGGATCTCCAGGAAGTACGCCCCCGCGACCGGCTTCGGCCCGTCCTCGACGACCGACGCAGCTTGCGCGGCCGACGCGCCCTGCGCGACCGGCCCGGCCGGGGTCGGCGCCTCGACGGCCGGCCCGTTGGGGATCAGGGCCGCGAGCCCCTTCCCCAAACCACCACGCCTCTGCTGAGCCACGACTCCTCCTCGCCCAACGCCTCGCCCGCGCGGAGACGGTCACGACCGGCACCGCCTCTGTCGCCGCGTATTCCTCGAATCTGGCCTGAACCACCGGAACCGGCGCGGGACACTCCACAGGAGGGTACCGCTGCCGGAGAGGGTCAGCTTCCCGCCACGGCCGCGGCGCGGAACGCGATCTCCCGCGCGGCCTCCATGTACGCCATCGCGCCGCTGGAGCCGGCGTCATAGGTCAGCACGGACTGGCCGTAGCTGGGCGCCTCGGAGACCCGGACGCTTCTCGGGATCACCGTGTTGAGCACCGTGTCACCGAAGTGGGACCGCACCTCGTCGGCCACCTGCGACGCCAGCCGCGTGCGGCCGTCGTACATCGTCAGCAGGATGGTGGAGACCTTGAGCCTCTGGTTCAGGTGGACGCGGACCAGCTCGACGTTCTGCAGGAGCTGGCTGACGCCTTCCAGCGCGTAGTACTCGCACTGGATGGGGATCATCACCTCTTCGGCCGCCACCATGGCGTTCACCGTGAGCAGGCCGAGCGACGGCGGGCAGTCAATGAAGATGTAGTCGAGGTCGACGGCGTCGAACGCCTCCAGCGCCCGCTTGAGCCGCGCCTCGCGGGCGACCAGCGACACCAGCTCGATCTCGGCCCCGGCCAGGCCGATGGTCGCCGGGGCGCAGTACAGGTTCGGCATGTCGGGCACCGGGCTGACGATGTCCGCGAGCGGGAGATCTTCGACCAGCACCTGGTAGACCGAGGGAACGTCCCCGCGGTGCTCGACGGACAGAGCTGTGGAGGCGTTGCCCTGCGGGTCGAGGTCGACGACGAGCACGCGCTGGCCGTGCATCGACAGCCCTGCGGCGAGGTTGACCGCCGTCGTGGTCTTGCCGACGCCGCCCTTCTGGTTGGCGATGGTGATGATGCGCGGCTTCGGAGGACGCGGCCAGTCCCCCTCCTGCAAGGAGGACGAGTAGCCGATCGAAGCGGCGGCCACCGGAGCTGATGGAGCTGTTTCACGTGAGACCACTGAGCTGAGCGCCTCTCGGACCAGCGGCGAATCGCCGGGGTTAAGGGGGGGTTGAGACACGGTCGTCGTCCTTTCAACCGGCGGGGCGGCATCAGGGAAGGTCGGCCAGCCGAGACCTGAGGGCCTTCCGCTCGTGGCGGAGACATGACCAGCGGGCCATCCAAGGCCGCCTGCCGTATCCGGCATAACCGTCACCTCTTCCGTCGGCGCCGCGCACTCTGCGCACTTCGAGCTGGTGAGCGTCCGGCGACCACCCGGACAAGAGTCGCGGGCGGATCGACCTTACCGCGCCCGACCGTGACAAGCTCGGCGGAATGCACGCCGTATGCCTGCAATTGCTCTGTCGCGGCGTCGAGTTCCTCGGCGGCGCGCTCACCCTTCATCGCCAGCAGTTGCCCGCCCTCGTGCAGGAGGGGCAGCGACCAGGCGAGCAGGCGGTCGAGCGGCGCCACGGCGCGCGCGGACGCCACGTCGAAGACCCGCTTGCCGACAAGCTCCTCGGCGCGCCCGCGCAGCACCTCCACGTTGTCCAGCTTCAGCTCCTCCACGCACTCCTGCAGGAAGGTCGTCCTGCGCAGGAGCGGTTCCAGCAGCGTCACTCTCACGTCGGGCCGCACGATCGCCAGCACGATGCCGGGCAGCCCGGCTCCGGAGCCGATGTCGACCAGGTGTGCTTCGTCCGGCACGGCCTCGGCCACCACGGCGCAGTTGAGCAGGTGCCGGTCCCAGATGCGCGGGACCTCTCTGGGACCGAGCAGCCCGCGCACGACGCCGGGACCCGCCAGCATCTCCGCGAACGCCCGGGCCCGGGGCCACGCCTCACCGGTGAAGACCGCGCGCGCCACGTCGGGCGCGTCGGGCAGTTCGTCGCTTTCCGCCATCACTCACTCAACTAGAACGGTCGCCATATCTTCGCGTAAGGGTAGCCGTCTCCGTCGTCGGCGACGGCTCGACGCGTCCGATCGGCGCGCACGGGGGACATGACGGCAGCCCGGGCGAACGTGGACGGACAGGGGGAGGCAAGCCCTGGGTCCGGCACGACACAAGATCGCGTACGGATTCGGCATGCGGACCCGCGCCGCCGCGTCCGGCAGGCCGCCGGGCGTTACAAAGAGGGGGACGCATCGGGTTGCCCGGCTCGCACCGACAGGAAGGGCCGGACAGCCGAAGGGCCGCCGATCCGTGAGGATCGGCGGCCCTTCGCTCGTATCACCAGGCCCGTTGGCCGCGCGCCCGTCCGTCGAGGGCGTCCATCGCCGTCAGGCGGGGAGGACGACGACGTAGCGCTCGGGCTCCTCCCCCTCGGACTCGCTCCGCAGGCCCGCCGCGGCGACGGCGTCGTGCACGATCTTGCGCTCGAAGGGCGTCATCGGCTGCAGGGACTTGGCCTGGCCGGAGCGCTTGACGTCCTCGGCGGCCTTGGCGCCGAGCTTGCTCAGCTCGGCGCGCTTGCCCTGCCGGTAACCGGCCACGTCGAGCATCAGGCGCGAACGCTCGCCCGTGCGGCGGTGCACGGCCAGGCGGGTGAGCTCCTGCAGCGCTTCGAGCACCTCGCCGTTCTCGCCGACGAGGTCGTTGCCCTTGATGTCAACGATGGACACGAGAGCGCGGTCGCCTTCGACATCCATGTCGATGTCGCCGTCGAGGTCGGCGATGTCCAGCAGACCTTCGAGGTAGTCGGCCGCGATCTCGCCCTCCTGCTCCAGAGCGGCGATGTCGGGCGCGGCCTTCGGGGCCTGCTCCTCGTTGACTTCGGTCACGTCCGGACTCTCCTTTAAGACAACCGGCTACGGCTTCTTGCTACCTGTGCGCTTGCTGCGCGGCTGCCGCGTGGGCTGCTGGCGAATGATCTTCTGTTCTGGCTCGGGCGGCGGCGCGTCGGCGGGCTCCTTGGCTTCGGCCTTCCCCGGCAGGATCTTGCTCAGCAGCCCTGGCTTGGGCTCGGGCGTCACCATGTTGCCCTTGGCGTCGACCACCGGCATCGGATGCCGGCTGTAGAACCAGTGTTGCTGACCCAAGGTCCACAGGTTGGTGGTGACCCAGTAAAGGATAAGCCCGAGAGCGAAGTTCAAGCTGAAGATCGCGAACAGCGGCGAGATGTACATCAGGATCTTCTGCTGCTGCGCCATGGGGTTGTCGGGCATCTGCGCCATGGAGCGCGTGACGCTCTGCCGCACCGTGAGGAAGGTGGTGGCGGAGCTGACCGCCACGAAGATGCCCAGAATGATCTTCGTGATGATCGGGTCGGCGCCGAAGGCGTGGATCTCGGCCGAGCTGGTGAAGAAGGTCGCCGGGATCGGCGCGCCGAAGATGTGGGCGGAACGGGCGGAGTCCACCATCTCCTGCGTCATGCCGTGCGCGGCCTTGTCCTCGGCGATCGACCGCAACACGGTGAAGACGGAGATGAAGATCGGGAACTGGGCCACCACGGGCAGGCAGCCGCCCAGCGGGTTGGCGCCGGCCTCCTGATAGACCTTCATGACCTCCTGGTTCATGCGCTGCTTGTCGTTCTTGTACTTCTTGCGCAGCTCTTGAACCTTGGGGGCGAGTTCCTGCATCTTCTTCGACGAGCGCATCTGCTTGAGGAAGAGCGGGAAGATCAGCAGACGCATCAGCACGGTGAGCGTGATGATGGTCAATGCCCAGTTCAGCCCGTTGTCGGGGGGAATGATGACGCTGTACGCCGCGTGAATCCACGCGATCACCGTCGCTACCGCGGTGTACAGCGGTTCCAGGAATGTCAGCTCCACCGAGCTAGCTCCCTTGCGTTTCGTCGTGGGACCGGACCGGGCGCGGAGGCACCGGGTCGTAACCTCCCGGGTGGAAGGGGTGGCAACGCCCGATTCGCCTGGCGGTCAGCCACAGCCCGCGCGGCGCGCCGTGGACGGCGATCGCCTCAAGGCCATAGGCACTGCAGGACGGTTCGAAGCGGCATCGCGGCCCAAGGAGGGGGCTTATGAAGGCTCGATAGAACCGGATCGGGGCGATGAGGACTCGAGCGCCCGCCGAAATCGCGGGGGGCCGCCCTGTGTCGACGGTCGCGCTCGGCGTGGGGATCACGTGCCCGCCCGCGTCCCGTGCTCTCGCCTCTGGATCTCCGTTGGTCATGCCTGTCCATCCGTCGCGGCCGGGCGATCAGACCGTCGGCCAGACGCCCGCCGCCCGATCAACCGGTCCAGCGCGACGTCCAGCTCGGCGGCGAGGTGCTCGCTTCGCGCCGACGCCGCCTGTGGATTGGCGCGTACAACAAGCAGGCTACCTCGCGGGAGCGCATGCAGGCGGTGCCGCATCAGGTGCCTCAGCCGGCGCTTGACCTGGTTGCGGACGACCGCGCCGCCGACCGCTTTGCTGACCACGAAACCCACCAGGGGAGGGTCGTGAGGATCACCCCGGTCGCTGAAGTGGGCGACCAGAGTGGGGCGACCGGCGCGCCTTCCTCTTCGGATCGCGCTCGCGAACTCCTCGGCCCGGCGCATACGGGAGGCGGACGGCAGCACGAGTGGACCTGCTTTCAGACCGAAAGGTGCCCGGGCACGCCTATCGCCCGCCGGTCAGTTCCGACGGGCGAGACGAACACGCACCGGGCGCTCGGCGCCGTCAGGCGGACAGCTCCGCGCGGCCCTTGCGGCGGCGGGCGGCGAGGATGGCGCGGCCGGCCCGCGTGCGCATGCGCAGCCGGAAGCCGTGGGTCTTCGCGCGGCGACGATTGTTCGGCTGGAAAGTACGCTTGCTCACGAGTGGGCTCCAGGCTTGAGTTCACCCGCACACGGTGCGAGCGATTGACACACAGGGCATGGCCTGTCGAATGCGTGGGCACGCCAAAATGCCGTCGCGCGACAAGCCGACCGTCGTACGTTACGGGGCCGGAAGGCCGTAGGTCAAACCGGAACGGCGCCTACGTGTCTCGCGAACCGGGCGGCCGTGCCGGCCCGCCGCCCCGGACATCGGGGCCCGTGCGCCAGGTTATCCACTATTCCACAGGGCGACTTTCCACCGCCTCCGCGTCATCCACAGTATGTGCACCACCTCGCCCCCAGCCTGCCACTAGGCTGTGGACAACGTCTTGAACAGGGATGTGCACAGCGCTACTGTCGGCCCTCCGGAACTTCCCTCCATCTCACCGATGTGCACGGAAGCGCGCCTGGAAGGTTGTGGACCACCAGTGGCCCCTGTGGACACTGTGTGGACCACATGTGGACCGGTTGTGGACCACCGAAGGCAGCCTGCGGACAACGCTGTGGGGACAGCCGCGAGGCTCGGCGCCGACGGAGCTTGCTCCGGAAGGCGTCCATGTGGAAAACAGATCGCGGCGAGCGTGCGGGGGCCGCGTTAGGGAGGAGGGGCCGGACAATGGATGGCGTCGACCTCGGCCCGTTGTGGGCCCGGGCGCTTGAGAGCTTCGCCGAGGGCAGCGTTCCGCCCCAGCAGCGCGCGTGGCTGAACATGACCCGGCCGTTCGGGCTCGTGAACGACACGATCATCCTCGCCGCCCCCAACGACTTCGCCAAGGACGTCCTTGAGACCAAGCTGCGGCCGCTGATCGCACAGGCGCTCTCGCAGGAGTTCGGGCGCCCGATGCGCGTGGCCGTCATGGTCGACCCTGTGGCCGTCGCCGGCGATCCCCAGGGGCCCGGCTCCGAGGGATATCCCCAGGCTCCCTCGCCCGGTTATCCCCATGGTGGACAACCGCAGCAAGGGTACGGACAGCCTGGCAGGCCGGGGTCGCCGGGCCAGCAGCCCTTCCCCGACCAAGGCGTGTCCACCGACTATCCACAGGGCAGGCCACAGGGGCAGCAGTACACCTATCCTTATGGGGGAAACCCCGAGGAGTCCTACGGAGGCGGCCCGGCGGGGTCGTCGCAGACCTACCGTCAGGATGGCTACCAGGGCCAGGCCGAGGGTTTCACCGGCCGCCCGGCTCAGCCCGGCCAGGTCGGCCAGCCCGGCCAGCCCGGCCAAGAGAAGGGGCACGCCTCCCAGCAGGAGCCGTCGGCGCCCCAGCCGTTCCCGCGCGGCGACGGGTCCCAGCCCTTCCAGCAGGGCGAGTCCGCACAGCCCTATTCCGGCGCCGACGGCCAGCAGTCGTTCCCGCGCGGTGAGTCGTCCCAGCCCTACAGCTCGCACAACGACGGCTCCCAGCCGTACTCGCAGGGTGAGTCCGCGCAGCAGTACGCGCGCGGCGACGGGTCGCAGCCGTTTCCCCGAGGTGAGAGCCCGCAGCCGTTCCCGCACGCCGACGGGTCCCAGCCGTTCCACCGCGCCGACGGCGCGCAGCCATATCCCCGTGGCGAGTCGGCGCAGGCCTATGGTCAGGGCGAAGGTTCCCAGCCCTACGCGCAGGGCGAGGCGTCGCGTCCTTATCCTCCACAGGGCGGCGGCTACGGTGGACAACCTCCCTACGCAGGCGCCCCCGAGAGCCGGCCGCCGCGTCCCCGCCAGGAGCCCGAGACCTATGACCGCCCGGTGCAGAACCGCTGGGACGGCCGGGGCGGCAAACCGGGCGAGCCGGGCAGGCTCAACCCGAAGTACACCTTCGAGACCTTCGTCATCGGCGCGTCCAACCGGTTCGCGCACGCGGCCGCCGTGGCGGTCGCCGAGGCGCCGGCCAAGGCGTACAACCCGCTGTTCATCTACGGTGATTCAGGTCTGGGCAAGACCCACCTGCTGCACGCCATCGGCCACTACGCGCAGCGGCTCTACGACGGCGCCCGCGTGCGGTACGTGAGTTCCGAGGAGTTCACCAACGACTTCATCAACTCCATCCGCGACCACAAGGCCGACGGGTTCCGGGCGCGCTACCGGGCTGTGGACATCCTGCTCGTGGACGACATCCAGTTCCTGGAGGGCAAGGAGCAGACGCAGGAGGAGTTCTTCCACACCTTCAACACGCTGCACAACGCCAACAAGCAGATCGTCATCTCCAGCGACCGGGCGCCCAAGCAACTGGTGACCCTGGAGGACCGGCTCCGCAACCGCTTCGAGTGGGGGCTGATCACCGACGTCCAGCCGCCCGAGCTTGAGACGCGCATCGCCATCCTCCGCAAGAAGGCCATCCAGGAAGGGCTCGCGGCGCCCGGCGACGTGCTCGAGTACATCGCCAGCAAGATCTCCACCAACATCCGCGAGCTGGAGGGCGCCCTCATCCGGGTCACGGCGTTCGCCAGCCTCAACCGCCAGTCCGTCGATCTGCAGCTCGCGGAGGTCGTGCTCAAGGACCTCATCACCGAGGACTCCAGCACCGAGATCACCATCGCGACGATCATGGCGCAGACCGCGGCCTATTTCGGGCTGTCGATCGACGACCTGTGCGGCAGCTCGCGGTCACGGGTTCTGGTGACGGCCCGGCAGATCGCCATGTACCTGGCGCGCGAGCTCACCGACCTGTCACTGCCCAAGATCGGCCAGCAGTTCGGCGGCCGTGACCACACCACCGTCATGCACGCCGAACGCAAGATCCGCTCACTGATGGCCGAGCGGCGGTCGATGTACAACCAGGTCACAGAGCTGACCAACCGCATCAAGCAGAACTCCCGTAACGCATGATGATCCACAGCCTGTGGATATCTCTGTGGATCAGCGCATGGTGTCGATGAATGGCCGAAATGCCCGGGCCGAACGGCGAACAAGCAAGCGTCCGGTTGGGAAAGTCCATGTCAGAGGCTGTGCACAACTCTGGGGACATCCTGGGGAAGACCTGGGGACTACTCGTGGATGAGCTGGGGACGCCCTGTGGGCGGTGCCCGAGCGCATGCTCAAGAGGGTCTCTTTCCCCGTGGATAACCGGTGGAAACCTCGTGGATGACCTGTGGGTGAAGACCCCGGAAACTGGGGATGGCCTGTGCGCAACCTTCGGCCGTCCCCAGGCAGGGCGCGGAAACCCACCGCCCACCCACAGGCGCGGTGGACAAAAAAGGGGTGCTGAGCTGGGAGGACACCCGACTTCCACAGTATCCACCCCCCCTAATGTGATGACCTGTATCTCTCTCTACTAAGAACTCAAGACCCATAGAAGGGTTCTCGCGGAGCTCCCGTGCGGGAGAGTGAACACTTGAATCAGCGGCGAGGAGCAGTCGAGCCGTGATCAAGTCCGCGAGCCAGGCACATCCACAGCCGAAGACGACAGGAGGCGGTTCGACGTGATGTTCCGTGTCGACCGAGACGTACTCGCAGAGGCGGTCGCGTGGACCGCGCGCAGCCTTCCCGCCCGGCCCTCGGTGCCGGTTCTGGCCGGCATGAGGCTGGAGGTCACCGAGCAGCAGCAGCTCAAGCTCTCGGGCTTCGACTACGAGGTCTCCGCCGAGGTGACCCTGGAGCTGCAGACCGGCGACCCGGGGCTGGTGCTGGTCTCCGGCCGCCTGCTCGCCGAGATCACGCGCGCGCTTCCCTCACAGCCTGTGGACTTCGTGGTGGAGGGCGCCAAGGCCGTCGTCACCTGTGGAAGCGCCAGGTTCACCCTGCTGACGATGCCCGCCGAGGACTACCCCTCGCTGCCCGCGATGCCTCCCGCCGCCGGCCGCGTCGGCAGCGACATCTTCTCCTCGGCCGTCGCCCAGGTCGCCGTCGCGGCCGGCAAGGACGACACGCTGCCCATGCTCACAGGCGTGCGCATGGAGATCGAGGGCGACACAGTGACCCTCGCGGCGACCGACCGCTACCGGCTGGCCGTCCGCGAGCTGAAGTGGCAGCCCGACCAGCCCGACTTCTCGGCCATCGCGATGATCCCGGGCAGGACGCTGGCCGACACCGCCAAGTCGCTGACCACGGGGGCCGAGGTCGAGATCGCCCTCAGCTCCTCCGGCGGCACCGGCGAAGGCATGATCGGCTTCTCCAGCGCCGGCCGGCGCACCACCACCCGGCTCCTGGACCCCGAGTTCCCGAAGTACCGCTCGCTGCTGCCGACGGAGTTCTCGGCGCACGCCGACATCACCACCTCGGCCTTCGTCGAGGCGGTCAAGCGCGTCGCCCTGGTCGCCGAGCGCAACACGCCGGTGCGCCTGGCCTTCCACGGCGGCGAGGTCGTGCTGGAGGCCGGCAGCGGCGACGAGGCGCAGGCGGTCGAGGTGCTCCCGGTCGACTTCGACGGCGACGAGATCAACATCGCCTTCAACCACCAGTTCCTGCTGGAAGGGCTCGGCGCGATCGACTCCGACGTGGCGCGCCTGCAGTTCACCACCTCGACCAAGCCCGCCATCCTCACCGGCGGCAAGCCTGTGGACGAGGGCGTCACTCCCGACTACCGGTACCTCATCATGCCCATCAGGCTCTCCAGCTAGGATCCCCTCGTCCACATCGATTGGACGGGGTGGGGCAGGGTAGGGCGGTGAGACGCATCGTCGATGATGGAGTTCTCAGAAAATCGATGATGGAGTTCTCGGCAAGGGGTGGCAGTGATGCAAATCGGCATGGTGGGGCTGGGCAAGATGGGCGGCAACATGGCCGAGAGGCTGCGCCGCGCCGGGCATGACGTGGTCGGCTACGACCGCCACCCAGAGAACAGCGACGTCGCCAGCCTCGACGAGCTCGTCCAGCGTCTTCAGGCGCCCAGAGTGGTGTGGGTCATGGTCCCGGCGGGTGACCCCACCAGGGCGACGATCGACAAGCTCTGCGCGGTGCTGTCGCCGGGCGACATCGTCGTGGACGGGGGCAACTCGCACTACCGCGACGACAAGAAGCACGCCGACCAGCTCGGCTCCCGGGGCATCGGCTTCGTCGACGTCGGCGTCAGCGGCGGCGTGTGGGGCCTGCAGAACGGCTACGCGCTGATGGTCGGCGGCGACGCCGAGCACGTCGGCCGGCTCATGCCGATCTTCGAGTCGCTCAAGCCCGAGGGCGAGGACGGCTACGTCCACGCGGGCACGGTGGGCGCGGGGCACTTCGCCAAGATGGTCCACAACGGCATCGAGTACGGCATCATGCAGGCCTTCGCCGAGGGCTGGGAGCTTCTGGAGGCCACCGACATCGTCACCGACGTGCCGGGCGCCTTCAAGAGCTGGCGCACCGGCACGGTGATCCGCTCCTGGCTGCTCGACCTGCTGGTGCGGGCGCTCGACGACGACCCCGACCTGTCGGAGCTCAAGGGCTACGCCGAGGACTCCGGAGAGGGCCGCTGGACGGTCCAGGCCGCCGTGGACCACGCCGTCCCCCTGCCGGCCATCACAGCGGCCCTGTACGCCCGTTTCTCCTCCCGCCAGGAGGACTCCCCGGCGATGAAGATGGTCGCCGCCCTGCGCAACCAGTTCGGCGGCCACGCGGTGGCCTCGGCCGAGGGCCAGCGCGCCAAGGGCGCCGACGCGCCGGGGGCCGACGTCACGCCTCCGGTCGAGGCGCAACGCTGACAGCGCCCATCGCCTTGCGGTGTCGGCGCGCCTGTCCGCGCCCGGCGGGCTCGCGGCGCCTCTGAGGCGGCACTTCGCCGGTCGGCGGGCACCGGTCGCGTGCAGCCGCTTCCGCGCCGGGTGCCCGGGAGCCGCCGTTGAACGAATGTGCGGATGTTGTCGTAGGGGCCCACTAACCTTCGTGGGGTGCATGTCGCCCACCTGTCGCTGACCGACTTCCGGTCCTACTCCTCCGTGGAGCTGGCCCTGGAGCCCGGCGTGACCGCGCTCGTGGGCCCGAACGGCCAGGGCAAGACCAACCTCGTCGAGGCCCTGGGGTATGTCGCCACGCTCGGCAGCTTCCGCGTCGCGACCGACGCGCCGCTCGTCCGCCAGGGCGCCACCCGGGCGATCGTCCGGTCCGTCGTGGTCCGCGAAGAGCGCCGCGCCCTGGTCGAGCTGGAGATCAACCCGGGCCGGGCCAACCGTGCGCGGCTCAACCGCGCGCCCGTGCCCCGGCCGCGCGACATCCTCGGCCTGCTCCGCACGGTGCTGTTCGCGCCCGAAGACCTAGCGCTGGTGAAGGGCGACCCCGCCGACCGGCGCAGGTTCCTGGACGACCTGCTGGTCGCGCGGGCACCCCGCTTCGCCGGCGTGCGGGCCGACTACGAGCGCGTGCTCAAGCAGCGAGGGGCCCTGCTCCGCAGCGCCATGCAGACGCGGCACGGCCGCAGGCAGAGCCCCCGCCGGCAGGAGGCCGAGGCCGGGTTCGCCGCGTCCGGCGCCGGCGACGCGCTCAGCACGCTGGAGGTCTGGGACGCCCACCTCGCCCGCCACGGCGCCGAGTTGCTCGCCGCCCGCCTCCAGCTCGTCGCGGCGCTGCGCCCGCTGGTCGCCCGCGCCTACGCCCTGCTCGCCCCCTCCTCCGCCCCCGCCGGCATGGAGTACCGCCACTCGTTGTCCACAGCGGTGGACGGCCTGCCCGCGGCGTCGCCGGAGCACCTCCCCGCGCCAGAGCCGTCCACAGAGCCGCGGACGGCGGTGCCCGGCCGTTCCGCCTTGGAGGAGGCCCTGCGCGCGAGCCTGCTGGAGGTCCGGCAGGCCGAGCTCGAACGAGGTGTCACCCTGGTCGGCCCGCATCGCGACGACCTGCTGCTGCGCCTCGGCGAGCTGCCTGCGCGCGGCTACGCCAGCCACGGCGAGTCCTGGTCGTTCGCCCTGGCGCTGCGCCTGGCCGCGTACGACCTGCTCAAGGCCGAGGGGGGCGACCCCGTGCTCATCCTCGACGACGTCTTCGCCGAGCTGGACGCGCGCAGGCGGCGCAGCCTGGCCGAGATCGTCGCGCCCGCCGAGCAGGTCCTGATCACCGCGGCGGTGCCCGAGGACGTCCCCGCACAACTGTCCGGCGCCCGGTTCGACGTCGCGGAAGGGAGCGTCACCCGTGTCAGGTGAGCCATCCGGAGTGCAGTCGCCCGACGTCGTCGCCGCGCGCGGCGCGGCCCTCGCGCGCGAGAAGCTCGCCCAGGCCAAGGCCGACGCCGCCAAGCGCGGGCAGCTTCCCCGGCGCGAGCCGCGCCGCCGCTCGGCGGCCCGGCGCGACGCCGGAGATCCACAGCTCTTCGGCCGGGCCATCCGCGACCTGCTGGCCGACCGGGGGTGGGAGGAGCCGCTCGCGGTCGGCGGCGTGTTCGGGCGCTGGCACGAGATCGTCGGCCCCGACCTGGCGGCGCACACCAAGCCCGAGACCTTCGCCGATGGCGAGGTGCTGGTCGTCGCCGACTCCACCGCGTGGGCCACGCAGGTGCGCCTGCTCGCTTCCACGCTGGTCAGACGGCTGAACGAGGAGCTCGGCGACAACACGGTCCAGCGGGTGAAGGTGCGCGGGCCGCAGAACGGTCCCCGGCCGTCAGGTGGGCTGCGCGTTACCGGCAGCCGGGGTCCACGTGACACATATGGTTGACGAAGGCCTCACAGCGTCGCCCGGAAGGCGGCCGCGAGGTGCTCATCCCCGGGGAAACCGATCAGAATCACGTTGGCGGCGGTGACCCCCCTCCCTCGTGGGGGGATGCTCACAAGGGCATCCAACGCCCGACAGGCCACCACAGCGGCCGTCAATGCCACCTGATGCGCTTCTGACCGGTAGAATGAACTCGGATTCCGGACACGTCCGCATGCGAGTCACCCCGGCCGCGCGCCGTTCCCCCATGGGTGGTCGCATCGAGGCACTCACGACGGTGACGGGCACGGCAGGGGCAGCCGCTTCATGGGCTCCCCGCCGCGTGTCCGCGGCAGGAGGATTTGGCACTTGTCCTACGACGCTAGCTCAATCACCGTTCTCGAAGGGCTTGAGGCGGTTCGTAAGCGCCCTGGCATGTACATCGGCTCCACCGGCGAGCGGGGTCTCCACCATCTGGTCTACGAGGTCGTGGACAACTCCGTCGACGAGGCGCTCGCCGGATACGCCGACCACATCGAGGTCACCCTCCTCGCCGACAACGGCGTCCGGGTAGTGGACAACGGCCGCGGCATCCCGGTCGGCATCGTCCCCGGCGAGCAGCGGCCCGCCGTCGAGGTGGTCCTCACCGTCCTGCACGCGGGCGGCAAGTTCGACAGCAAGTCCTACGCCGTCTCCGGCGGCCTGCACGGCGTGGGCGTCTCGGTGGTGAACGCGCTGTCCACCCGCCTGGAGGTCGAGATCAAGACGGACGGCCACCTCTGGCGGCAGTCCTACGCCGAGAGCAAGCCGACCGGCCCGCTGGTCAAGGGCGACGCGACCGACGAGACCGGCACCTCGATCACCTTCTGGGCCGACGAGGGCATCTTCGAGACCACCACGTGGAACTTCGAAACGCTGTCGCGCCGCTTCCAGGAGATGGCCTTCCTCAACAAGGGCCTGACGATCGTCATCCGCGACGAGCGGCCCGACCACGTGAACGGCGAGCCGCACGTGGTGACCTACCACTACGAGGGCGGCCTGTCCGACTTCGTGTCGCACATCAACTCCAAGAAGGAGCCGGTCCACAACTCGGTCATCGATTTCGAGGCCGAAGGCGACGGCATCTCGGTCGAGATCGCGATGCAGTGGAACGCCTCCTACAGTGAGTCGGTCTACACCTTCGCCAACACCATCAACACCGCGGAGGGCGGCACCCACGAGGAGGGCTTCCGCGCGGCGCTGACGACGATCGTCAACCGCTACGCCCGCGAGCAGAAGTTCCTCAAAGAGGGCAAGGACGACAACCTCACCGGTGACGACATCCGTGAGGGCCTCACCGCGATCATCTCGGTGAAGCTCGCCGACCCGCAGTTCGAGGGCCAGACCAAGACCAAGCTCGGCAACACCGAGGCGAAGTCGTTCGTGCAGAAGGCCTGCAACGACTTCCTGCGCGACTGGTTCGAGCGCAACCCCGGCGAGGCCAAAGAGATCATCAACAAGTCCCTGCAGGCCTCCCGCGCCCGCATCGCGGCCCGCCAGGCCCGCGACCTGACAAGGCGCAAGTCGCTGCTGGAGGCCGGGTCCGGGCTCCCCGGCAAGCTCGCCGACTGCCAGTGGACCGAGCCCGAGAAGTGCGAACTGTACATCGTCGAGGGCGACTCGGCGGGCGGCTCGGCCAAGGGCGGGCGTGATCCGAAGTTCCAGGCCATCCTGCCGATCCGCGGCAAGATCCTGAACGTCGAGAAGGCCCGCATCGACCGCGTGCTGAAGAACAACGAGGTGCAGGCGCTGATCACCGCGCTCGGCACCGGCGTGCACGCCGAGTTCGACATCAGCAAGCTGCGCTACCACAAGCTCATCCTCATGGCGGACGCCGACGTCGACGGTCAGCACATCACCACCCTGCTGCTGACGCTGCTGTTCCGCTTCATGAGGCCGCTGATCGAGGCCGGGCACGTCTACCTCTCCCAGCCCCCGCTGTACAAGATCAAGTGGGACAGGAAGGGCGAGGACGCCAGCTACGCCTACTCCGACCGCGAGCGGGACGCCATCATCGAGGGCGGCATCGCCCAGGGCCGGCGCGACCCGCGCATGCACGACGGCGTGCAGCGCTTCAAGGGTCTGGGCGAGATGAACGCCGCCCAGCTGTGGGACACCACGATGAACCCGGCGACCCGGGTTCTCCTTCAGGTCACGCTCGACGACGCCGCCCAGGCCGATGAGATGTTCACCGTGCTGATGGGCGAGGACGTCGAGGCGCGCAGGTCGTTCATCATCAGGAACGCGCGGGATGTCCGATTCCTTGACGTGTAGCGGCTGCCGTACAGACCCATCTCCGAAAAGGACGTACCACCCGTGACGGAAGTGAACACCCCGCCCGGTCCTCCCGCCGACCGCATCGAGCCCGTCGACATCCAGTCCGAGATGCAGCGCAGCTACATGGACTACGCGATGTCGGTCATCGTGTCCCGGGCGCTGCCCGACGTGCGCGACGGTCTCAAGCCCGTGCACCGGCGCGTGCTCTACGCGATGTACGACGGCGGATACCGGCCCGACCGCGGGTACTTCAAGTGCTCCCGCGTCGTCGGCGACGTGATGGGGTCCTACCACCCGCACGGCGACGCGTCGATCTACGACACGGTCGTACGGCTCGCGCAGCCGTGGGCGCTGCGCTACACGCTGGTCGACGGCCAGGGCAACTTCGGCTCCCCCGGCAACGACCCGGCCGCCGCCATGCGGTACACCGAGTGCCGGCTCGCGCCGATCGCCATGGAGATGCTCCGTGACATCGACAAAGAGACCGTCGACTTCCAGCCCAACTACGACGGCCGCTCGCAGGAGCCCGTCGTCCTGCCCTCCAGGTTCCCGAACCTCCTGGTGAACGGCGCGGCCGGCATCGCGGTCGGCATGGCGACCAACATCCCGCCGCACAACCTGCGCGAGGTCGCCTCCGGCGTCCACTGGTGCCTGGAGAACCCCGAGGCCTCCGACGAGGAACTGCTCGAGGCGCTGATCGCCCGCGTGAAGGGCCCCGACTTCCCCACCGGCGCGCTGATCGTCGGCCGCCGCGGCATCGACGACGCCTACCGCACCGGGCGCGGCTCGATCACCATGCGGGCCATCGTCGAGGTCGAGGAGGACCCCAAGGGCCGGCAGTGCCTGGTCGTCACCGAGCTGCCCTACCAGGTCAACCCGGACAACCTCGCGCTCACCATCGCCGAGCTGGTGAAGGACGGCAAGGTCAACGGCATCGCCGACGTCCGCGACGAGACCTCCTCGCGCACCGGCCAGCGCCTGGTGATCGTCCTCAAGCGCGACGCCGTCGCCAAGGTAGTGCTGAACAACCTGTACAAGCACACCCAGCTCCAGACCACGTTCGGCGCCAACATGCTCGCCCTGGTCGACGGCGTGCCGAGGACGCTGCGGCTGGACCAGTTCGTCAAGCACTATGTCGCCCACCAGGTCGAGGTCGTCGTCCGCCGCACGCGCTACCTGCTGCGCAAGGCCGAGGAACGCGCCCACATCCTGAGCGGCCTGCTCAAGGCGATGGACCGCATGGACGAGGTCATCGCCCTGATCCGCCGGTCGCCGTCGGCGGCGCAGGCGGTCGGCGGCCTGATGGAACTGCTGGAGATCGACGAGATCCAGGCGCAGGCCATCCTCGACATGCAGCTGCGCAAGCTGGCCGCGCTCGAGCGCCAGCAGATCATCGACGAGTACGAGTCGCTGATGACGCAGATCGCCGACTACCAGGAGATCCTGGCGTCGCCGAGCCGTCAGCGGCAGATCGTAGGCGACGAGCTCGGCGAGATCGTCAACAGGTACGGCGACGAGCGCAAGACCGAGATCATCGCCTACGACGGCGACATGTCCATCGAGGACCTCATCGCCGAAGAGGACATGGTCGTCACCATCACCCGCGGCGGCTACGCGAAGCGCACCAAGACCGACCTGTACCGCGCCCAGAAGCGCGGCGGCAAGGGCGTGCGCGGCGCCCAGCTGCGCCAGGACGACATCGTCGAGCACTTCTTCGTCACCACGACGCACCACTGGCTGCTGTTCTTCACCAACAAGGGCCGCGTCTACCGCATCAAGGCCTACGAGCTGCCCGACGCCGGCCGCGACGCGCGCGGCCAGCACCTGGCGAACCTCCTCGCCATGCAGCCGGACGAGCACGTCATGGAGGTCCTCGACCTGCGCGACTACCAGGTCTCCCCGTACCTGGTGCTCGCCACCCGCAGCGGCCTGGTGAAGAAGACCCGGCTGTCGGAGTACGACTCCCCAAGGTCCGGCGGCCTGATCGCCATCAACCTCCGCGAGGACGACGAGGTGATCGCCGCGCGGCTGGTCTCCGAGGACGACGACCTGCTGCTGATCTCCCGGGGCGCCAAGTCCATCAGGTTCACCGCCTCCGACGACACCCTGCGCCCGATGGGCCGCGCCACCAGCGGCGTCATCGGCATGCGATTCCTGGACGGAGACGAGCTGCTCGCGATGAACGTCGTCAGCGACGGCGCGGACGTGCTTATCGCGACCGAGGGAGGGTATGCGAAGCGGACACCGGCGGATCAATATCCTGTTCAAGGAAGAGGCGGGCAAGGTGTGCTGACTGCCAAGATTGTGAGTGCCCGTGGCAAGCTGGTCGGAGCAGTCATGGTGAGTCCCGAGGACGAGGTGTTCGCGATCACCTCGGCCGGCGGGGTGATCCGGACCAGCGCGGGTGAGATCAAGCAGTCCGGCCGCCAGACCATGGGAGTGCGCCTGATGAACCTCTCAGAGGGAGACAGCGTGGTTGCCCTCGCCCGCAACGCCGAAGCGCTGGACTCCGAGGACAACGGGGGAGATGACGAGGAATGAGCCCTCAGGCGAACTCCGGAGGTTCCGGGGGGTCGGGCAAACCGACCGGCACTTCGGCCAACCGCAAACGTGGCACCCCAAAGGCGGCCCGTCCGGCGTCCTCGGTGAACTCCTCGACGCGCAACCAGGTGACGGAGAGCGTGAACTCCTCGGAAAGTACGGGCAAGGTCCGTTCCCCGGCCGACCAGAGTGATGACAGGGTTGTCGTCGTGTCCAATGACGACGACGCGGCGGTCCCCGCCGCAGGTGGGGAGGGCGGAGACGCGACGCTGCGCATCCGCTCCTCCTCGGTGCCCGACAACTCCTGGTCGCCCGCCGCCGACGGCCAGGGCGCCGGCCCGACCAGGCCCTCGCCCAGGCCGCAGACCGCTCCGTCTCCGGGGCAGCCGGCGGGTCAGAACGCGCGTCCCGCGCCGGCCGCCGCCCCGACGGGCGCGCCCCGTCCGGGCGCGGCCTCGCCGAGCGCGCCCCGCCCCGGCGCCGCCTCGCCGGGCGCTCCCCGTCCCGGCGCCGGCCAGTCGGGAGCACCGCGCCCCGGTGCCGCCCCGGCCTCGGGCCCCGGCGGCCCCGGCACAGGCACCCGTCCCGCAGCGGGGTCCGGCGCCTCCGGTTCCCGGCAGGGCGGTTTCGGCGCCGTGTCGGCTCTGTCCACGCCTGAGCCGATCGTCAGCGCCCGCCCAGAGCAGCGCGACAGGCCCGCGGCGCCCAAGGCGCCCCGCAAGGCCCACCTGGTGCTCCGCCGCATCGAGCCCTGGTCGGCGATGAAGTTCAGCTTCGTCGTCTCCCTGGTCTGCTTCGTGGTGCTCTTCGTGGCCGTCGCGGTCCTGTACGGGGTGCTGTCGGCGCTCGGCGTCTTCGACTCCATCGTGAACACCGTGACGCAGCTCACCGTGCCCGACGGCAAGACCAGCGCCGGCATCGACATCAAGTCCTGGTTCGAGCCGGTGCGCATCCTCGGCTACACCGCCCTGCTCGGCGCGGTGAACGTCGTTCTGATCACCGCCCTGTCCACGCTGGGCTCGGTCATCTACAACGTCGCCTCCGACCTGGTCGGCGGCGTCGAGGTGACCTTCAGCGAGGCCGAGTGACCCCACCCGCGCTCACAGTCCCGGCCACGCCGGTGCCGCCGACAGCCGCCCGGCCCCAGGCCGGGCCCGACCCCCGTTGACGACATCGGCCGCCCGCCGTCCCCACCAGACCGGGCGATAACTGGAGAAAACTGTGGCGCGGGAGGGCTCCAGAGCACGGTAAGCTTTTCCCTGTCGGTGAGACGGTTCGCTTCCGCCCAGCGGAGGCGATAGTCTTCTCTCCGCCAGCGGGGCTATAGCTCAGACGGTTAGAGCGCTTCCCTGATAAGGAAGAGGTCCCAGGTTCAAGTCCTGGTAGCCCCACCCATCTGAACAGCAAAAGGCCGCTACCCGATCTTCGGAGAGCGGCCTTCGTGCTGTCTGCGTGACTACCGTTCCTTGGCGGAACCATCGAAGGGTCGGCGAGGGATCTTCTGACGCGTCAGAGTCGCGCAGAGTGGTTCGCCGCTATGCCTTGTGGTCGGTTACATATGGCGTCAGCGCAAGCAGGCCAGTTCCTCGCACCTGCGTCTTGTGGGTCAAGGTCAACGGACTGACGCCGTACGCGGCGGCGATCTCAGGGGCTAATTCGAAGGCGACCCATTTCCACTCATCGATCTGTTCGCTGCTTGCGGTTCGCAGGTCTCCGCCGGCCGGTAGCCCCAGTTCCAGGCGGCGTGCCTGCTCCAGGGCCAGCGGATCGCCGAGAGTGAAGAGTTCGTCATCGGGCTCGCCGGTGGCCGCGTACCGGCGCACGACGATGCCGTGCTCGGCTATCAGCCACGCCGAGCCGTCCCCTTGTGCGCCGTAATAGTAGGCCTGGGCCGTCCCGTATCTTGTGCTGAGCGCCTTGCACAGTTGAAGCACTTCCTCACGGCGCTCGCTGTCGTAAGGATCGCACCACGCGCCGAGAATCAGAGTCCAGCCGTCCACTTCTGGAGTGACAAAGACCCGTAACAGGTGCTCATGATCATCCACTTCGCTGTGTCCATCGGCGTCGAGCACTTCTTGCGCCTCAGCGAACGTGATCGGCCTGAGCGGGGACAAGCCCAAGATTTCCATGACACCTGTCTGATCACCGGTCGGGACCGCGATCCAGTAGTTCCAGCACGTCCATACCGGCTCCGGCCTGTCCTTCAGCTCTTCTCGCATGGGCCCACTGTGTCAGGGCTGCGAGACAGTCAGCACCAGCCGGCAGCGGCGCTGCTTCCGGGGCTCGCCAGGACCTGTGTCGATGTCGAGTGCGCGCGGTGGCGCGCTTTCCGATCTCTACTTCTACGCTGTAGGTGTGACGACCGAACGCACGCGTGATGACGTGTCGAAGTCCGGTCCGCCGGTGGGCGGTCGGGCGCGAAAGATCGGCTGGGGGGCGCTCGCGCTGTTTCTGGCGGCGTTCGCGGTCTTCGAGAGCGCCAAGTACGGCCTGCCCACCACCGCCGCCGCGTTGATGTTCTTCGCGCTGCCCGACCTGGCAAGGCTCGCGGGGGTTCGTCCGCCTGGCAGGCTCTACCAAGCCGTGCATCGCGTGTGGATTCCGCTCGTGGTGCTGATCGTCTACAGCTTCGGACCGATCCCCTGGCCGCCGTTGTTCACCGCCGCCCTCGCGTGGCTTACCCGCATCGCGGTCGATCGCGCTTCCGGTCGCGGATTGCCGTCCACCGGTAGCTCCTGACGCCCGTCCGATGCCCGGGGCATCGGTGCCTGTCAGCCTTCCTGTCCCTGGGCGAGGGGATGCGAACGCGGTCCGCGGGTGACCGGTCGGCGTACACGCGGAGCGTGCCGGCGGGCGCGCGGCCGTCGTGCTTCTCCGGGGGGAGCATAACTCCGTTGATCCGCGGGCGCGGCGCGGGAGATGATCCGAACTCACATCGCGAAAGAGAGACTGCTGTGAGCTGGACCAAGCACTCCACCGCCGAGCACGCGGCCATTGCCGACGAGCGGAAGCCGGACGGATTCCTGATCGGCCGGGGACGGGACGCCGTGCCCGGCCGGTCGGGTGGATGAAGATCCAGAGGGCGGGGGTGTGGTATGGTTTATGCAGATAAGGCCGCTTTCCCGGGTTCCGGGGGCGGCCATCCTGCTTTTCAGGTGTCCATCGGCGCGCACGCATCGCGCCGGTCGCGCGGCCGCCGTGGCGCGTCCTGTCCTGAGAGCGGGAACGCGGGCGGCCGGCGCCTCGACGAAGGAGAAGCATGGCCATGCCCTCGCTGCCGCGGCAGCTCGCCCGTACCCGGCGTTTCACGCTGGGAGTACCCGGTCACTTCACGGTGTCGCCCGACGGAGGCACGGTGTTCTTCCTGCGCGCCAAGGCGGGGGACGACCCGGTCTCCTGCCTGTGGGCGATGGAGGTCGCCACCGGGCGGGAGCGGCTGCTGGTAGACCCGCTGACCTTGCTGCGAGGCGAGGAGGAACGGCTGTCGCCGCAGGAACGGACCCGCCGCGAACGCGCACGCGAACTGTCGTCCGGCATCGTCTCCTACGCCGCGGACGACTCCTGCCAGGTACTGGCGTTCGCGCTGTCCGGCGCCCTGTACGTCTTCCGGCCCTCTGACGGCGTGGCGCGCCGGCTGCCCGCCGCCGAACCGGTGGTCGATCCCCGGCCGGACCCGACCGGGCGACGCGTCGCGTACGTCAGCGGCGGCGCGCTGCGGGTGATCGAGGCCGATGGCGGCCGCGACCGGGTGGTGGCCGCCCCGGACGGTCCTGAGGTCGGGTTCGGGCTCCCCGAGCACGTCGCGGCCGAGTCGATGGGCCGGCACCGCGGGTACTGGTGGGCGCCGGACGGGAGCAGGGTGCTGGTGGCGCGGGTGGACGACGCTCCCGTCCAGCGCTGGTACATCGCCGACCCCATGGACCCGTCGCGCCCGCCGGTCGCCTTCCCCTACGCGGCCGCCGGCACCGCCAACGCCGAGGTCGGCCTGTGGATCGCCGATGTGGACGGCCCGGAGGGCGAGGCGCTAACGGAGGTCCGCTGGGACGCCGGGCGGTTCGAGTACCTGACCGAGGCCGGCTGGGACGTCTCCGGACCCTACGCCGCCGTGCAGAGCCGCGACCAGCGCCATCTCCTGGTCCTCGGCGTCGACGCCGCCACCGGCCTGACCGAGGTGCTGGCCGAGCAGCGTGACGACGCCTGGGTGGAGCTCGTGCACGGCCTGCCGGCGCGCACCGCGCAGGGCGTCCTGCTGACCAGCGCCGACCGTGACGACACGCGCCGGCTGCTCGCCGGCGGGCGGCCCGTCACCCCGCCGGGGCTTCAGCTCGACGCGGTCCTCGCCGTGGACGGCGAGACGGTGCTGTTCACCGCCTCTGAGGACCCGACGCAGATCCATCTGTGGGCGTACGACCCGATCGAAGGGCTGCGGCGGGTGAGCGGCGAGCCGGGCGTGCACACCGGTACCCGCCGCGCCGGCACCACCGTCCTGGTCTCCCGCACCCTTGACCGTCCCGGCACACGCACGTCCGTGCTGCGCGACACCCCGGTGGAGATCACTTCGTCGGCCGCGCGTCCGGTGCTCGACCTGCGCGTCGAGATGCTGACGCTCGGGCCGCGCGAGCTGCGCGCCGCGCTTTTCCTGCCCTCGTGGCACCGCGACGGCCCACTGCCGGTGCTGATGGACCCCTACGGCGGGCCGGCGATGCGCAAGGTGACCGCCGAGCGGGCGTGGTGGACGTACGTGTCGCAGTGGTTCGCCGAGCAGGGCTTCGCGGTGCTCGCGGTGGACGGGCGGGGCACGCCCGGCCGGGGACCGGCCTGGGAGCGGGCCGTGCACCTGGACCTCGCGGGCCCGGTGCTGGAGGACCAGGTCGCGGCGCTGTGGGAGGCGGCGGAGCTGCGTCCGGTACTGGACCTCACCCGGGTCGCCGTGCGCGGCTGGTCCTTCGGCGGGTACCTCGCCGCTCTGGCGGTGCTGCGGCGCCCGCACGTCTTCCACGCGGCCGTGGCCGGCGCTCCGGTCACCGACCAGCGCCTGTACGACACCCACTGGCGCGAGCGGCACCTCGGCCACCCCGACGAGCACCCGGAGGCCTACGACCGCTGCTCGCCGATCCTGGAGGCGGCGTCCCTCAGCCGTCCGCTGCTGCTGGTGCACGGGCTGGCGGACGACAACGTGGTCGCGGCGCACACCCTGCGCTTCTCCGCGGCGCTCCTGGCGGCGGGACGGCCGCACGAGGTGCTGCCGCTGCCCCGGGCGACGCATCTGCCCTCCGACGAGGCGGTGCAGGAGAACCTCCTGCTCCACCAGCTGGACTTCCTGCGGCGCGCCCTGGGGTTGCCCCGCCCGGCGGCGCGCTGAGCAGGCCAGAAGACCTGGGGGAGCGTCAGAGGAGCTCTTCCGCGACCGCCAGGAGTTTCACGGCGGTCGGATGAGCCGTTCCCGCTCCCCTGGGCACCCGTGCCGAGATGCGCTGCAGCAGCACGTGCACGTCGTCGCCGGGGGAGGCGGAGGCGTTCGCGTCCCGCAACCGCAGCAGCAGCTCCAGCCCGTACGCGGCCTGCGCCGCGATCAGCCCGAGAAGGTGCACGTCGGCCAGCTCGCCGCGCGAGTCGCCGGACGCCCCGGCCGCGCCGGGGTGGCGCGGCGCGGACGCCCGGTCCAGTACCTCCAGCACCCCGATGCACCGCTCGTGCCGGACGAGCGGCGCCGCCATGATGCTGTTCGGGACGTACCCGGTGGACTCGGCCGCGTCGTGGGCGAAGTGCGGCGTCTCGGCCACGTCGTCGGCGATCATCGGCTGGCCGCTCACCGCGACCCAGCCGGCGATGCCCGTGCCCGGTGGGAAACGCGTGCCCAGCAGGTGCTCCTCCCCCGCGCCCGACACCGCTTCGAAGACCAGCTCGCCGGTGTCGGGATCGACGAGGAAGACCGACGCGGCGGCCGAGCCGAACACGTGCCGGGCGACCTCCACGATGGACTGCAGCAGCCGGCGCTCGGTGATCTCCCCGTCATCGGGGGGCCGATGGTCATACAGCGACATACGCATCTCCGTTGCGGGTGACGACATTGTCGGCGGCCAGGTACAGCACCGACTTCAGCTGGAACGGGGTCATCGACGGGTGCTTGCCGAGGATGAGCGCGCAGATGCCGGTGACATGCGGCGCGGCGAAGCTGTTGCCGCTGCTGCGGACGCTCCGGCCGCCCGGCCAGGCGACCGGGACGCGGACGCCGCGCGCGTAGAACTCGGCCGGCGGGGCGGGGTTGTAGTAGTACGTCATCGGATCGGGCTCGTCGTGGCTGGCCACCGAGATCACCGACGAGAACGTCCACGGGAAGCTCAGCACCGGCATGTTGTGCGCGGCGGCGACGAGCAGGCACCGCCGGAAGTACGCGCGGTCGGCCAGCTGGTGCAGCGCCGGCAGGAACTCGCTCCGCGTGGTGGACAGGCTGAGGTTGATCAGGTCGAACCCTTCGTCGACGGCCCAGCGCAGTCCCGCGAGCAGGGCGGCGCCGCTGCCGGACCGTCCGTCGGTCAGCACCCGCACCGACGTCAGGCGCACCGCGGGGGCGATCGACCGGATCACGCCCGCGCACGCCGTCCCGTGGCCCGCCGGGTCGACAGGGGGGCATTCGGTCACTTCCGGCCGCTCGCCGCCGCCGGTGACCACGAGCGATCGTTCGAGGCCGCCGACCATCGGGTGCGCGCCGTCGACGCCGGTGTCGAGCAGGCAGACGCGCACCCCGGCGCCCGTCGCGCCGCCCCACGCCCACTCCCTGGTGACCTGCTCGTGCCGGGTGACCCCGAAGTCCTCCAGGGCCAGCCGGGAGGTGGCGGCGCTCCAGGCGGGCAGGCCGGGGAACTGCTCGCGCCGCTCGCGGCGCCAGGGTGGTGGCTGCGTCACCGGGGTCCCTCCTGTTCGGCGATGAGGGCGCGGATCCGTCCGGCGGGCAGGTCGGCGCCCTTGGCCGTGTAGTCGTGCAGCGCGCGCCCGGCGGCTCCGGCGGCCTCGGCGGCGCGCCCGGCCGCGCGGTAGACGACGGCGAGGTCGGTCAGCACGTCGCCGCGCAGGCACGGGTCGTCGGTGCGGTCCAGCGTCCCCTCCGCCCTGGCCGCGAAGGCGAGGGCGGTGCCGTGGTCGCCGTCGAGGGACGCCAGCCGGGCGCGTACGGCGAGCAGGACCAGTTCGCCGCGGGTCTGCAGCCGGCCGCCGCCCGCCTCCAGCGGGTCCAGCGCCTCTCCGGCCTCGGCGGCCAGGCCCTGCCGCAGCAGCTCGCGCGCCGCGTACGCCTCCAGCGTCCTGGCGGGTTCGGCGTGCCCGGCGCGGTGCAGGGCGGACGCGCACCGCCGGAACAGCTTCTCCGCCGTCGCGTGGCGGCCGTCGAGCGACTCGGCGAGGCCGCGCACCTGGTTCACCGCGGTCGCCGCCATGTCCAGGTGGAGGTCGCTGGTGTGCTGTTCGGCGGTGGCCAGCACGGTGCGGGCGCCGGCGACGTCGCCGGCCAGGGCCAGCAGGCGGGCCTTGGTGAGCAGGACGGGGATGAGCAGCGCCCGGTCGCCGCCGAACCTGGCCGACAGCTCTGCGCACAGCGCCAGGCTCTCCGGCAGCGGCGTGGGGGACCACTGCGCCAGCTCGCACAACCCGCTGAGCAGGCGATCCTCCTCGTACCGGTCGCCGAGCGAGCGGGCACGGGCCAGGCCCTCGCGCAGGGCGGCCTCCGCGGCGCCGGACCGGCCCTCAAGAGTGCTCACCAGCCCCTCGAACTGGTGGAAGCGGCACCAGCCCAGGTCGTCGCCGGGGTCGACGGCGAGCAGGTCGCGCAGCGGTTCGGGCGCGGCGGGGCGGGTGCCGAAGCGCACCGCCAGCGTCTCACGCTGGATCTCGCAGGTGAGCCGGGCGCGCCGGTCGCCGGGCAGCATCCGCTCGGCGGTGTCCAGCGCGGCCGACGCGCGGACGCCGTCGCCGCAGGCCAGCCAGGCGTCGCAGATGCGCACCGCGAGAGGACGGTGCCCGGGGTCGCCGGCCGGCAGCAGGTCGCGGCCGCGTTCCAGCAGGGCGATGGCGGCGGGCAGGTCGTTGCGGTGCAGCGCCTGGGTGCCCTCGCCGATGAGGGCCCGCGCGGCGCGTTCGGTGAGCGCCGGCAGCAGCGGGTCGTCCGGGCGGACCTCCCGGCGGAGATGGCAGGCGGCCTCCAGGTGGTGGGTCAGGTCGCCGTGCGAGGACTCCTCGTACGCCCCGTCGGGCTGCGGCCGCGCGGTCGCGGCCGGGCCGGACAGCCGGTCGGCGAGCGCCAGGTGCCACTCGGCCCGCAGCTCCTTGCGGGTCATGGCGTAGACGGTGTCGCGGGTGAGGGTCTGGGTGAACTGGAACGAGCCGGGGGCGTCGCGCCTGCGGACCATGCGGCGCCGCAGCAGCCGGCGCAGCAGCTCCTCCATCGACGGCTGGCCGTCCAGGCCGTCCTGGCACAGCACGCGGAGCTGGTCCTCGGTGAAGACGTGGCCGATCGTCGCGGCCCGTTCCAGCACCTCGCGCTCGCCGTCGCCGAGGCGGTCCAGGCGGGCGCCGAGCAGGGCCTGGATGGTCGGCGGCAGCGGCGCGTCCTCCCCCTCCTCCAGCAGGGTCTCCAGCATCAGCTCCGCGAACAGCGGGTTGCCGTCGGAGCTCTCGGCGACCCGCGCGCACAGGCCGTCCAGGCCGTGCCCGACCACCTCGGCCTCCGGCGCCCGGCTCGCCGACAGCGCGGCGACCAGGTGCTCCATCTGGGCGGACTCCAGCGCGCCGAGCTCCAGCGACGAGGAGCACGCCATGCCTCCGCCCCAGGTCGGACGGGCTTCGAGCAGCTCGGGTCTGGCCACGCAGACCAGCAGGACCGACACGTCCACCAGCCACGTCGCGAGGTCGTCGATCAGGTCGAGGAGCGTCGGCTCCGCCCAGTGCAGGTCCTCCCAGACGACCACGAGCGGCCGGCGCCGCGCCAGCGCCTCGAAGAGGGTGCGCACCGCCCGCGCGACCTCCTCGACGCCGGCCACCTCGCCGTCCCGCGGCGTGCGGGAGGCGTCCGCGGTCATCAGGCCGCGCAGGGCCGGCACGCTCTCGGGCTCCACCGACGGGGTGATGTCCGCCCAGGCGCCGTTGAGGGATTCGAGCATCTCGGCCACCGGCCGGTAGGTGATGCCGGCCCCGTACGAGCGGCACCGGCCGATGAGCACGGTCACCTCCTCCGGCAGGGCGTTGACGAAGTCGCGCACGAGCCGTGACTTGCCGATGCCCGGCGTGCCGAGCAGCGTGACCACACAGCACCGGCGGCCCCGGGTGGCCCGCCGGTACGCCTGGCGGAGCTGCTCCATCTCGTCGTCGCGGCCGACGAGCGGTACGGCGTCGTCGCCGTGCCGCCCGGGGGCCGGTTCCAGCGACGCGAGCCGCCACGCCCGCACGGGTCCGCTCTTGCCCTTCAGCGTCAGCGGCGGCACCGCCTCAAGGCGCGCCTGCGTCCGCACCATGCGCGCGACCTCGTCCGCGACGAGGATCTCGCCGGTGCCCGCCGCCGACTGCAGCCGGGCCGCCGTGTTGACGGTGTCGCCGATGACGCGCAGGTCGGACCCGGGCATGTCGATGACCACGGCCTCGCCGGCGGAGACGCCGCAGTGCACCTCCAGCCGAAGTCCGTGCGTCAGGGCGAGCCCGTCGCTCAGCTCGCTCACCCGGGTGAGGGCCGTGTGCGCGGCGCGCACCGCGCGCAGGGCGTCATCCTCGCTGCTCAGGGGGATGCCGAACACGGCCATGATGGCGTCGCCGATGAACTTCTCCACGACGCCGCCGTGTTCGGCGATGCCCGACACGCACGCCTGGTAGTACCGGTCCAGGATGTGCCGCAGCAGTTCGGGGTCGAGGCGCTCGGCGAGCTCGGTCGAGCCGACCAGGTCGACGAACAGGACGACGACGTTGCGGCGCGCGGGGCGGGGCGCCCTGGCGCTCATACGAGCTTCAGTTCATGACCCTCGACCTCGGCCGCCACGGCGTCCAGGCGGGTTTTGATGGAGTTCAGCAGCTCGACCTCCGGCCGGCTCAACTCCGCGAAGACCTGTCGTTGCCGTTCGCTGAGCAGGTCGACCGGATGACCGGCCTCGCGCAGGGTGGTCAACGCGTCGAACGGCTGCTGCCCGGTCCGAATCTCGCGGCTGTCCATCGGCCACCTCCTGCTCGCGCCCCCCGCGGCCTGCGGGCCACTGGTGAACCAACACGCTAGACACGCCGGGTTTGGCGGCAGTATGGCGCCGCCATGCCGTCGCCATACTGGCCCCAAACTGGCCCGAAACTGGGCGCCTTTAGCGTGTGGTCCGCCGCTGGGCGGCGGTCTCCCCGGCCGGGGTGGACTGCCCGCCGTGACCAGGCCCGCGCTCAGAGACCCCGGTGCCCGTCCACAGCCTGTGGCCGCCGCGGAGCTCCGTTCAGAGCCCGTGGCCGCCGCGGAGCTCGGCCGCGTACCTGTGCGCGAGCGGTGACATGGTGTAGTAGGCCATGGAGTGGGCCATCACCTGGGCGCCGCTCATCGCCGGCTGCGGCACCGAGAGGATGTTCGCCTCCAGCAGCGACTCGATGGCCCGTTCGGCCGATCTGCAGGTGCCGTTCAGCGCCGCGACCAGCTCTTCGTGGCTGAACGGCGGCCCGGGCAGCGCGCCGAGGGCCAGGAACGCCGCGCGGTGCGGCCACGAGGGCTGGTTGTAGCACTCTTCGAACCGGCCGCGCAGGGAGGTCTCCCCCGCGACGAACTCGTCCAGCACGTTCTCCGAGCGCTCCAGCCGGTCGGCCAGACGTCCGACGGGCACGTGCCGGAGCCCGGCGAGCCTGCCGCCGAGCAGGCGAAGGACCAAGGGGGACAGTCCGTACTGGTCGAAGATCGCCATGACGGCGGGCAGGTCGCCGAGCACGCGGTCGCGTCCGATCAGCCTGCCGAGGAAGTCGATGCCCTCGTCGGGCGACAGCTCCGTCAACCCCACCCGGGTCACCGACTCCAGCCCGCTGAGCCGGCTCCGGCTGGTCACCAGTACCCTGCTGGCCGTCGTGCCGGGAAGCAGCGTGCGGACGCTGGACTCGTCGGGGGAGTCGTCCAGGACGAGCAGGACCTTCCGGTTGGCGAGCCAGGACCGCCAGACCGAGGCGAGCACGTCGTCGTCGTGGACCCCGGCGACGTGCAGGCCGACGGCCTCCAGGATCTCCCGCTGGAGGTCCACGGTGGCCCTCGGCGCGCCGCCCTGGCGGCGCAGCGCGACGACGAGCGCCCCGTCCGGGAAGCCGGGGGCCAGCATGTGCGCGACGTGCAGGGCCAGAGCGGTCTTGCCGATGCCCGGCTCACCGGTGATGAGCGTGACGGCGGCCGCCTCGTCGAGGATGCGCCGTATCTCCTGCTCCCGGCCGACGAAGTCGGCGACGTCGCGCGGCAGCTGGTTGGCGAGGGCCTGGATCGTCCGCGGGCGGGCGGCGACGGCGTTGCCCGCCGCGCCCGCGGGCCGCCGTCCGTCGCCCCGCAGAATCTCCTGGTACAGGTTCCTGAGCACCGGGCTCGGGTCGAGGCCCATCTCGGCGGCGAGATGGCGGCGCAGGACCTCGAAGTGCGACAGGGCCTCGGAGGTGCGCCCGCAGCGGTACAGCGCGGTCATCCTCGCCGCGGCGATGCGCTCGCGCGAGGGGAAGCGCGGGGCGAGGGCGTCCAGGGAGGCCAGGGCATCGACGTGGTGGTTCAGCTCGACCTCCAGCTCCACCCAGTCCTCGTAGACCGACAGGAACAGTTCGGTGGAGCGGCCGATCGCCTTGGCGACCAGCGGCACGTGGGAGAACTCGGCCAGCGGCGGGTCCTGCCACATGCGCACGGCCTCGCCGAGCAGCTCGGCCGCGACCGCGAGGTCGCCGGTGCGGATCGCGGCGCGGCCCGACTTCGCCAGTTCGAGGAACCGCAGCAGGTCCAGCTCCGAGGGGTCGGCGTACAGCCGGTAGCCCCAGCCCTCGAAGTTGAGCCGATCACCGAAGATCTTCCGCAGTCCCGAGACGTACACCTGCAGGTTCTTGCGGGCGGTCCGCGGCGGGCGCTCGCCCCAGAGCGCGTCGATCAGCTGGTCGGACGGGATGACGGCGTTGGCGTGGCAGAGCAGGATCGCCAGCAGGAGCCGCTGCTTGGGCGCGCCGATGACCGCCGTGCGATCGTCCACCCTGACCTCGAGCGGGCCGAGTATCGAACAGTGCAGTCGGAACGAAGCCGCGTTGTCCATACGCTTTCCTTGATTTCGCGCCGCTTCTGTGACGGTCATCGGGCACGGCCGCCGATCGGGGTGCCCAGCATGAGGAAGTCGACGATGT
Organism: Sphaerisporangium sp. NPDC049457; assembly: GCF_055586705.1. Taxonomy (NCBI): domain Bacteria; kingdom Bacillati; phylum Actinomycetota; class Actinomycetes; order Streptosporangiales; family Streptosporangiaceae; genus Sphaerisporangium; species Sphaerisporangium sp. NPDC049457. Next base: position 360,841 of record NZ_JBVJHR010000004.1, read on the forward strand.
CGATCGGCGGGGGAGCGCCGGCGCTTCGCAGGGCGTCCAGATGCCGTCTTCTGATCATGAACGCGGCGGCGGAGGAGACCGCGGTCCCCCCGGCCCTGGTCTCGAACCAGCGCCAGTCGCCGTCCACGTTGACCTCCAGGAACACCACCTCCGTCCCGCGGAGCAGGAGGTCGAAGGCGCCGTAGGCCAGTCCCCACAGTTCCGCGAGCGTGCCCACGACCTCGGCCGCAGCCGCCGGGACGGCCACCGGCGTGACCGGCACCCGCGCCCCGTCGCGCCACGGCGCGTCCGGGGAGGGCTTGGCGACCGCGTACGCGTGCACGGCGCCGTCCACGTAGTAGACCCGGAGTTCGGCGTCGTGCTCGACGTGCTCCTGCACCATGACCGGGAAGTCGAGTACCGGTCGGCGGGCAAGGTCCTCGCGCGGCACGACCTGGGGGAATACGCCGACCAGGAGGCCGGGCGCCGTCTCGAAGAAGTGCTCGTCCACCACCTTGACCACGAACCGGCGGCCGGCCATCCGCGCGGCCGCCGCGGCGGGGTCGGTGGTGACCACCGTCTCGGGGACGCGGACCCCGGCCCGCGCGGCGCCGGCGAGTTGCTCCAGGTGGCCGGGCCCGTCCGCCGGCAGGCTCCAGGGCGCCAGCGCGGCCAGTTGGCGGACCAGAGCGGCCCAGGAGTCGGCGCGCACCATGGTCACGGCGGGGTCGCCGGCGCCGGGCATCGCGCGGGGGGAGAAGTGCCGCGCCCAGACGACGGTCGGAGCGACGCGGCGCCCGTCCAGCATGAGGGAGCGGTCGCCGACCTGCCAGGACAGGTCCAACGCCGCCACGCTCTCGGCGTCGATCCGCACGCTGGGGACGCCGAGGCGGCGCAACATGGTCTGCAGGACGGCGAACTCGCCGCATCCGGCCCGATCGGCGAGCACGACGCACGGTGCCGCTGTGACGGGTGCCGCTGTCACAGGCGCCGCCGTCACAGCGGCGTCCGGCCGCGGCGGGCACCATGACACCGTGCCGCGCGACGAGCGCAGATCGACGGTGACGGGAGGGCCGTGGAACCGGCTGGGAAGGCCGTCCCCCTGACCGCCGGCGGGGCCTAGCAACGTCCGTCCGCAACCCTGGGTAGGCGCGAAGCGTCACGGGCGTCCCCCGCCGATGCTCCATGTGAAATCACCATGCTGTTCACGTACACACCTCCACCAGTCGCGATGACGGCGAATTATTGACAAGAAGATGCATAAGTGGAAAATAGGCGGCTTTGATCTGCTATGGGGGGAGTTTGATGACTCAATGAGAGCACGAGCGAGCATGGTCCGCAAGCGGTGTTTCCGCAGGTAGACAAATTCGGTGTCCGAGTGGGGCGCGCCGTTCTTATCGGTGCGCCGAGGTCTTCGCCGGGGATTTTTGGGCGGCGCGCCGTGTCCGAAAATTGGGGCCGCCGACCGCTTTGACGGCGCGGTCGATTTCACCGTTGAGAGCGCCGCGGGTGATGGGCCCGGACCGCTCCATCGTCAGACCTGAGCATGGGTCATGTTCTCCCAGGCAGGGCGGGACGCTTAGGCGTGGTGGCCGGACCCACGGCGTCCCCGCCGTCGCCCGGCCGCGCTGACGGGGCGGCCATCGGCACTGGTTGTTCTAGCACATCCGTTATGGCGGAATGCGACAGTCCGAAAGCTTCCCATTTTTCGGGTGTCCGTCACGGGCCGTAGGTGGCGGTCCGGAACTCCTCGGCGTCGCGGCCCCGCGTGACCGCCCGGATGGGGCGGCCGCCCGGACGTCGCACCATCCGGCCGGGTGTCTCGCCGGCGAAAGTTTCACGAGCGCTCCGCGTCGCGACACGCCGACCCGCAGTCGGCGCGCTGTCCGGCCGCTGTCGGCCGGGTGTGCACTCCGGACCGTTGACGATCGCGTTCGTAACATCTACGTTTCAGGGCGTCATCTGAAACATCTCGGGAACAGTCCGAAAGTTTCGGGACACGGTCGACTCGGGACCGTCATCGGGGGGCTTGCGAGATCGTCATCGAAGACCACGAGTGAGGATCCATGAAACGTCTCCTGCTGGGAGTCATCGCCATCGCCGTCGCGCTGGCGCTGCCCACGTCGGCCTACGCCGGCACCCCGGGCGGCCCAGGCGGACCCGGCGGCCCAGGTGGTCCGGGCGGCCCGGGAATTCCGGGCCCGGGTGGCCCGGGCGGTCCGGGCGGCCGGACGCCGGACAATCTGCGCGAACTTGCGCACAAGCTCAAGGTGTACATCGGCTCGGCCGTCGACGTCGCGACCCTGGCGAACGAGCCCGACTACCGTAAGGTGCTCAACGAGGAGTTCTCCCACGTCACCGCCGAGAACGCGATGAAGTGGGAGTCGGTCGAGCCGCAGCGCGGCGTCTACACCTGGGACGACGCGGACGCCGTCGTCAAGAACGCGCAGCGCAACCGCCAGCACGTCCGCGGGCACACCCTCGTCTGGCACAACCAGCTTCCCGCCTGGCTCACCGAGGGCGTCGCCGACGGCAGCATCGACGCCAAGGAGCTGCGCAAGATCCTGCGCGAGCACATTCTGGCCGAGGTCGGGCGCTACCGGGGCAAGGTTCGCGCCTGGGACGTGGTCAACGAGGTCGTGGACGACGAGGGCAACCTCCGCCAGAGCATCTGGATGGCCAACCTCGGCCCCGACTACATCGCCGACGCCTTCCGCTGGGCGCACCAGGCCGACCCGCACGCCAAGCTCTACATCAACGACTACAACCTTGAGTGGAACACGGCCAAGATCAACACCACGCTGGGCATCGTCAAGGACCTCAAGGCCAAGCGCGTGCCCATCAACGGCATCGGCTTCCAGGGGCACCTGGGCATCCAGTACGACTACCCGGGCGACTTCCCCAACGTCATGCGCCAGTTCACCGACCTCGGCCTGGAGGCCGCGGTCACCGAGGCCGACGTGCGCATGGTGCTGCCCGTGACGCCGGAGAAGCTCGCGACCCAGGCCGACTACTACAAGCGCATGCTGTCCACCTGCGCGGGCAACCCGCGCTGCGTCGAGTTCACCGTCTGGGGCTTCACCGACCGCCACTCGTGGGTCCCCGGCTGGTTCGACGGTGAGGGCGCCGCCTGCATCATGGACGAGAACCTGGCGCACAAGCCCGCCTACGACGCCATGCTCGGCGTCCGCAGGACCTGACGGCCACGCGCGGCGGCCGCCCTGCACGTCCGGCGGCCGCCGCGCACGTCCGGCGGCCGCCGCGCACGTCCGGCGGCCCCGGCGCGTTCGGCGACCGCGGCGCGTCCGGACGGCCGTCGCGCGTCCGGGGCGCCGCCGTGCGCGTCCGGGCGGTCGCCGCGGCGGCGTCTATTCGGACGGCGCCGGCGGGGGACGCACCGGTGAGGCCGACATGCCTGCCAGCAGGCCCGCCAGTTGCCGGGCGTTGGTCTGGGCGTAGTCGCGGTAGCAGTTGTTCATCAGCACGTGCGTGCTGCCGGCCTCACCCGCGACCTCGCAGAGCCGCGGCGCCCACTCCCGCAGTTCCTCCTCCGAGTACAGATAGCCGAACTTCTCGTGGATGTCGTGACTCGTCCACTTCGCGCTGCGGCCGTGGAAGCGCACCACCTCCAGGTCGGAGGTCGCCGCCACGAGCGGCGGTATCGAGCACGGATGACCCTGCGGCATGTCCAGGCACACGTACGGGATGGCGTACGAACGCAGGAAGTCCAGCGTCTCCGCACGGTTCTCCTCGGTCATCCACGTCCCGTTGCGGAACTCCACCGAGATGCGCAACGGCTCGCAGCGTCGCTTGCACTCCAGGATGTACCGCTTGTTGCGCGCGCCGATGGGGAACCACCGCGGGAACTGGAACAGCACCGCGCCGAGCCTGCCCGCCTCCCGGAGCGGCAGCAGCGCGGAGACGAAACCCTCCCACACCTGCTCCACGACATCGGCGTCCAGGTCGCCGGGGTACAGGTGCTTCTTGCCGCCGCCCGCCTGGTCCTCGCCGGGCCGCAGCCGGCGCGGCAGTGCCGCCGGACGGGTGGGATGGCCGGTGAGCAGTGAAAACGCCTTCACGTCGAACACGAAGCCCGGCGGGGTTCGCTCCGCCCACAGCCGCGCCGTCTCCTCAGAAGGCGGTGCGTAGTAGGTCGAGTCGACCTCCACGAGCGGGAAGCGGCCCGCGTAGTAGCGCAGCCGCTCCTCGGCCGTGGTGACCTCCGGCGGATACCAGCCGGACGCCAGCAGCGTCTTGTCCGTCCACGACGCCGTGCCGACGAGGATCTCCCCCACCGGGTCAGCGGCTCTCGCGCCTGGCTCCCCGGCCGACGAGGTGGTAGGTCTCGCCGCGGGCCAGGCAGTGCACGCGGTCGGTGAGCCCCAGGCGGTTGACGTGCTGCCGGAAGTCGTCCAGCCCCGAGCTGAACGCCTCGTAGTCGTCGTAGTGGATCGGCACGTTGTGGGCGGCGCCCATCAGCTCCACCCAGTGGGCGCCCTGCATCCCGTCCATCGTCACCAGCAGGGTGCCGAGCAGCTTGGTGCCGCCCAGATGCACGATGGCCAGGTCGATGTCGGGGAACTGCCGGGGAATGGCGTTCAGCCGCTCGTCCAGCAGCGTGTCCCCGCTGATGTGCACGCGCAGGTCCACCTCGCCGCCGTCCCCGCCGAACTCCAGCATGCTGCCCATGACCGGCGGCAGGAACCGCTCGGCCGGGCCCGGCGCGTGCCGGGCCGGCAGCGAGGTGATCTTCAGGCGGCGGCCGTCCCTGAGCATCACCCGGTCCTGCCAGGTCGCGAGGCCGATCGCGTTGCCGAAGTCCTGGCGCCTGAGCCGCCCGGCCGCGTGCGGAGTGGTGAAGATCGGCAGACGCCTGTCCAGGCCCTTGCGCGTCACCCGGTCCCAGTGGTCGCCGTGCATGTGGGACAGCACGACGGCGTCGACGGCCGGCAGCCGCCCGAGCTCCATGGCCGGATCGGTGCGGCGGCGCGTGCTCAGCCCCCAGCCGAGATACGCGCGCTGCCCGCGGTGCAGGAAGTTCGGATCCGTCAGGAGCGTGAAGCCGTGACACCGGATAAGCGTCGTGGCGTTCCCGATGAAGTACACGCTCGCCTCGGTCGGATCAGACATCACGATCCCCCCGTTCCCTGGTATTTCAGGTTATGCAAAGAGGTGGAGACCGAGGCGAGCGGGGGTCTACTCGAAGGGCAGGCCCACGTAGTTCTCCGCCAGCGTCGTCGCCGCCGCCGCGGAGGAGGTCACGTAGTCCAGGTAGGAAAGCTGGAGCCGCTGCTCGTAGGAGTCGTTCGACTCGAAGGTGTGCAGCAGCGTGGTCATCCACCAGGAGAAGTGCTGCGCCCGCCACACCCGGCGCAGGCACGCCCGCGAATACCCCTCCAGCAGTTCGTCCGAACCGGTCTCGTACCACTGGGCGAGACCCTTGGTCAGTACCCGCACGTCCGCGACCGCCAGGTTCAGGCCCTTGGCGCCGGTCGGCGGGACGATGTGCGCGGCGTCACCGGCCAGGAACAGCCGCCCGTACTGCATGGGCTCGGCCACGAAGCTGCGCATGGGGGTCACGCTCTTCTCGGTGATCTCGCCGGTGGCCAGGACGAAGCCGGGGACGGTTTCGAGGCGGGCCTTCAGCTCGGCCCAGACGCGCTCGTCGGGCCAGGCGTCGAGGTCCTCGTCCGGGGCTACCTGCAGGTAGAAGCGGCTGACCTCCGGAGAGCGCATGCTGTGCAGGGCGAACCCGCGCTCGGTGCGCGCGTAGATGAGCTCGTCCGCCGACGGCTTGACCTTGGCCAGAATGCCCAGCCAGGCGAAGGGGTACTCGCGTTCGTACTCCGTCAGCACGCCCTCCGGGATCGACGGGCGCGAGACGCCGTGGAAGCCGTCGCACCCGGCGACGAAGTCGCAGTCGAGCCGCTCGCCGCCGAAGGTGATGTACGGCCGGTCGGTGTCCAGGTCGTGCAGGGCCACGTCGTCCACCTCGAAGCGGACATCCCCGCCGTCGGCGAGACGGGCCGCGACCAGGTCCTTGACGACCTCCTGCTGGCCGTACACGGTGATCGCCCGTCCGGGGACGAGCCGCTCGAAGGCGATGCGGTGGCCGGCGCCGCCGTACCTCAACTCGATGCCCTGGTGGGGAAGGCCCTCGCGGCGCAGCCGGTCGCCCACGTCGGCGGCGGTGAGGGTGTCGACCGTACCCTGCTCCAGCACGCCCGCCCGCACCCTCCTTTCGACGTAGTCACGGCTGTGACGCTCCAGCACGACCGACGAGATGCCGCGTAGATGAAGAAGATGGGACAGCAGCAGGCCCGCGGGACCCGCTCCGATGATGCCGACCTGAGTGCGCATGGGAGGAAGCATCCTGTGCCGGCGGCCCGGGCACGAGCCGATGCTTCCACTGAGCGGAACGATGGCAGAATATCCACAGCCTGTGGACAGCCAGGGGAGGATGTGTGGCCGGAGGGTCCCGCGAGCCGGGCCGATCAGTGACCTCCCGCGTGCTCGCCATCCTCGGGGCCTTCGACGCCGACCACCCCGAGCTGACGCTCACCGGCATCTCCCGGCGCAGCGGCGTCGCGCTCGCCACCGTCCACAGGCTGGTGGGCGAACTGGAAGCCGCTCGGATGCTCGGCCGCGACGGCCAGGGCCGCTACCACGTCGGAAGCCGGCTGTGGGAGCTCGGGCAACTCGCCCCGCGCCGCCTGCTGGAGGTGGCGCACCCCTGGATGCAGGAGCTGTACGCGAGCACCGGCGACAACGTCCACCTGGCCGTCCGCGACGGGCTCGAGGTGCTGTACGTGCACAAGGTGTACGGACGCCGCGCCGTGCCGATCGTCTCCCGCATCGGCGGGCGCCTGCCCATGCACCCGACCGGCGTCGGCAAGGTGCTCCTCGCCTACGAGGCCGAATGGTTCGTCACGTCCTATCTCGCCCGCAAGCTGGAGAGACCGACCCGGCACACCGTCACCGAGCCGGGCCGGCTCGTGCGCGAACTGGCCACCGTGCGCGCGCAGGGGCACGCCTTCACCTACGAGGAGATGACCCTGGGCTCCTGCTCCGTCGCGGCGCCGATCACCCCGCCCGCCGGCGACGGGCCCATCGCCGCCCTCGGCGTCGTCCTGTCCTCCCGCAGGGCCCGCGAGCTGCCCCGGCTGGCCGAGCCGCTGCTGGCGACGGTACGCGAGATCGCCCTCGCGTACGCGGCCGTCGGCGGCACGTCTCAGCCGACGGAGAGCAGCTCCCGCAGGTAACGCAGCTGCGCCTCGCGCTGGCGGCTGCCCCCGCCCTCGTGGCCGTTCCACGGCCACACCATGATGTCCTTCGGCCCCGTCCAGTGGTTGTACGCGGCGAACACCGTCGACGGCGGGCAGATGAGGTCCATCAGCGCCACCGAGTACAGCGCGGGCACCCGGCCGCGCGCGGCGAAGTTGACCCCGTCGAAGTACGACAGCGTGCGGAACACCTGCTCCTCGCTGTCGCGCAGCGAGGACATGAACTGCACGAGCTCCTGGTACGGGAAGCTGTCGGTGATCTCGACGGCCCGCCGGAAGTGCGTCAGGAAGGGCACGTCGATCAACGCGGCCTTGACCTTGGGCTGCAGCGCCGCGGTGGCCTGCGCGATGCCGCCGCCCTGGCTGCCGCCCGCGACCGCGATGCGCTCGGCGTCCACGGCGGGGTGCGCGGCCGCCACGTCGACCGCGCGCACGGCGTCGGTGAAGACCCGCCGGTAGTAGTACTGCTCAGGGTCCAGGATGCCCCTGGTCATCATGCCGGGCGCCTGCGGATGGTCGCCGCCGCGCGGGTCGCCGGTGGACCCCGGGTGGTGGATGTTCGCGCCGCCCTGGCCGCGCGTGTCCACCACCAGCACCGCGAAGCCGGCGGCCGGCCACACCGTGTGGTCGATGGGCAGCCCTCGCCCGCCGGAGTAGCCGATGTACTGCACCACGCACGGCACCCGCTCGGCGCCCTCCGGGACCAGCATCCACGCCTTGATGGGGTCACCGCCCCATCCGGCGAACGTGGTGTCCTGCACCCGCACACCGGTCAGCGGAGCGTCGAAGTCGGCGAACTGCGGCGCGAGGTCATGGGCCGCGGCCTCGTCGAGGGTCGCCTTCCAGAACGCGTCGAAGTCGGCGGGTTCGTCGCGCTCGGGGCGGTACTCCCGCAGCTCCGGCAACGGCAGGTCGAACAGGGCCATATACCTCTCCAGGGGTGAATGAGGTCACCGATCGAGCGTGCCGCTCGATGCGCGGGGGGCGGGACGCGCCGCGTTCGCATGCTATCGGCGAGGCGACGTACGGGTCGATGTCAGGACATAGACGCATTCGGGCGATTTGCTGCACAGGTGTGGGTGGCAAACCTGACGGAAGCTGGCAGATATACGCGGCACAGTGAACCGTCACCACATCAAGAAGGAGGTCGACTGTGCCACGAGCGAACGGCGCCTTCGATATCGACAGCTGGGAGCCGGAGACCTACGACGACCGCGAAGGGGCGGCGCTCTCTCGCGTTCACATCACCAAGACCTTCCTCGGAGACCTGGAAGGCACCAGCACCACCGACATCCTGACCGCGATGACGCAGGTCGAAGGATCCGCCGCGTACGTGGGGTTCGAGCGCTTCACCGGCACCCTCCACGGCCGGAAGGGGACGTTCGTCCTGCACCACAGCGCCACAGGGTCCGCCGGCGAGCAGTCGCTGAGCTGGACCATCGTTCCGGACTCCGGCACTGGGGAACTGCTCGGCATCCGCGGGGGCGGGCAGATCCACAACGACGACGGCGCCCACACCTACACCCTCGACTACGACCAGCCCTGACGCGTCGGCCCCACGTCCACGGCAGAACGTCACCCGCCAAGGCATCGGCGCGGGCACGGAACATACCCAGAGGAGGCCATGGAATCTCGCCGCGGACCGTGGCATCCTGACCTTGTACGGAGTAACCCCTGATCAAGCCGTTGGTCGGCTCTTACCTAAAGGGCCGATACTCGTAACAGATGCCGCGAAGACGGTTCCGTATCGGAAGATTGTGGACAACCGCTTCGCCGGTGAACAAGGGAGGTACCCGATCCCTTGCTAGGCTGCAAGCATCTGTTAGGAACCCGGCGCCGTCCCATCCCTGGCTGATGGGACCGTTGAGAAGTGGGGTCACACCGTGAAGAAGCTGCTCGTTCTCGCGCTCGTCGCCCTTGGGGGGCTGCTGGTCTGGCGCAAGGTGCAGGCCGACCGCGCCGAGCTCGACCTGTGGACTGAGGCCACCGGCAGCGAGAACTGACCACCCGGGCGGCCGAACGGGTGCGTGAATGGCTCCGGATCAAGGCGGAGGTGATGGCATGACCGACGCCTCACCCATCAAGCTCGCCTGCCTCGATCTGGCCGGCACCACGATCGGTGACATAGCCATGGTGGAGCGGGCGTTCGCCGAGGCGATCGCGACGCAGGGCATAGTCCCCGGGACCGGGGCATACGCGCGGGCCATGGTGCACGTGCATCGGTCCCGGGGATGTCCCAAGATCGAGGTCTTCCGCGGCATCTTCCCGGACAACGAGGCCCAGGCACAGGCGGCCAACCTCACCTTCGAGCGCTCCTACGAGGACGCCATCGACCGCGCGGGCCTCCTCCCGGTCCCCGGCACCGTCGAAGCGCTCGAGAAGCTCCGCGCCGCGGGCGTGAAGATCTGCCTCATCACCGGCTTCAGCCGCGCCACCCTCGGCCGCGTCCTCAGCGTCGTCGGCTGGATGGACAAGATCGACCTGGCCCTCTGCCCCGAGGACGCCGGCCGCGGCCGCCCCTGGCCCGACATGGTCCTCACGGCCCTCCTGCGGCTGCGCATCGACGACGTCCGCCAGGTGGCCGTCGTGGGCGACTCCGAGAGCGACATGCTCTGCGGCAGCCGAGCCGGCGCCTCCGTCGTGGCCGGGGTCCTGTCCGGCGTCCACAGCCGCGAACGCCTCCTCCGCGGCGGCGCCACCACCATCATCGACTCCATCGCCGACTTCCCCGCCCTCGTTCTCGACAGCGCCCTCGCCAACGCACCAGTAACCACCTCCTCCCGGTAAGCTGTCCTCCGACAAGGGGCCTTAGCTCAGTTGGCAGAGCGCCTGCTTTGCAAGCAGGATGTCAGGAGTTCGAATCTCCTAGGCTCCACCAGCCAAAACGCCGCTTCCCGCACCAGGGAAAGCGGCGTTCGTGCCATTAACGTGCCACTAGCCCGCAGGGACCAGGCCGCCGGCCACCCCGTCACCGTCGCCTTTCTTCCGCTCCGCCACCACCCGCGCGCTCAGCGCATCAGCGATCTTCTGGTCAGCGTCGCGCGTGGCGTGCTGGTAGATCAGCGCCGCCCGATCACTGTCGTGCCCCATCCGCGCCTTGAGATCGGCCAGACTCGCTCCCGACTGCGCAGCGAGGTGTTGCCCGTGTGGCGAAGATCGTGGAAGTGCAAGCCTTTGATGCCCATCTCTTTCAGCGCGTTCGCCCACTTGGCCTCACGCCGGAAGTCGCCGCCGCGCAGGAACCCGAAGGCGTCATCATCGTCCGCGACGAAGTCCCGAAGGTGAGCGGTCAGCGCCGGAACGATAGCCGCTGGGATGCCGACGGCGCGCTTGCCGGCCCGCGACTTGGGCGGACTCAGCACCATCTCTCCGCCGTCCAGTTCAAGGAGTTGTTCCCGGACGTGAACCGTGCGGGCCTTGAGACCAAGGGCCGCCCGGCGCAGCGCGATTACCTCACCCCATCGCAGACTGGCGAACGTGGCCAGCAGGATCAACGCCCGGAAGCGCCGATCGGCCATACGGTCGGCCAGTTCGAAGACCTGAGCCACGGTGAGGATCGGCCGCTCCGGGGTGTGCTCATTGTCGGCGCCCTTGATCCGGCACGGGTTGCGGGACAGCGTCTTGTCCTCCTCCGTCGCCGTCATCAGGACCGCCCGAAGCAGCCGATACGCCTTGGCCGTGGTGGACACCTAGACCCCGTTGTCCAGCAGGCCGGCCCGCCACGCCCGGATCAGGGGAGTAGATGGGTTCCCCACGGGCACACCGCCGAGGCCGGGCATGATGTGCCTGTTCAGGAGCCAGGTATAGCCCTCGATCGTCTTGGGACGCAGGCCCGGCCGTTCCTTGATCCAGGCACGCGCGTAGCCGCAACATCCCAAGATCATCAGATCCCGCGTTCTTGTCTAGTCCCATGAGATGCCTGACGTTTCTGTCCCAGAAGATGGGCGACAGGCGATCTCAGCGGTGCCGGGCGTTCGGGCCCGGGCAGGGCGAATACTTGCCGCAGACTGAGACCTGAGATCACAGCGCCCCAGGGGGCCCCGGCAGGACGATGCTGAAGAAGTCCTGTGCTCTATACGTGGCGAGCTTCCTGGCCTTACCGGTTCTGACGTTCACCGCGTAGGCGGTCATGGTCTGGTAGGGCGGGTCGATCACCGCGGGCTCGTCGTCCGCCACCTCGGACGCCGGCCTGCACCGCACGGACATGGTGAGAGCCGTGACCTCCTCAGCGCTGAGCCAGGTGCGCAGCGAGATCTGGGAGACATCAGAGGGCAGGCCGCTGATGACGGTCGTCTTCCGCTTCTCACCGGTGAGCGTGTCCATGAGGGCGAGGTTGCCGTGACGGCACGGCTTCTTGGCGGTGCTGCGGTTCTCGATTACTGCGACGGTCTTCCCATCGAGGGCGAGCGGGCTGAAGTGGTAGTCCGCCGGCAGGACAACCGATGTGCTGTCGCCCTTTGAGGAACTCGGCCACAGGTTTGAGATCGTCCGCAGCCGTGATCTTGGGGAGTATTCCGCGAGAGTGATGGTGGCGCCGTCCTGTGACAGGCCGATGGGGACCCAACGGTTCGGCAACTCGCGGACGCCCCCATCGCGCATGTCGATAAGCAACGCGGGATCCTTGAAATCTGGGACCTTGCTGAAGGCCACGAACCGCCCATCGTCCGACAGCATCAGACGCGAGATGCTGCCCAGCTGTGCCTTCGGCACTTTCGTCGCAGCCGTCGTCTTCTGGCCCGAGGCCAGGTCGCGGACCTGGAAGGTGCCTTCCTCGGCGCTGTAGTAGGCGATCTTCCAACCGTCCCGGCTGATCGCCAGCGGGCTGTCGCGCAGACCGGTGCGGCCGGGGGCGAGGCTGGGCAGCGCCTCCCGCACGTCGTAGGTCTTGTCGCTCCGGGTGACCACACGCCATCCGCCGTCCCGGCAGCCCGCCAGTGCCTTCCCGCTGCCGGGCTTGCAGAAGGTCTTGTACGCGTAACTCAACGGCCCCACTCCGCGCGCCGGCAGATCGCCTACGGAAGCGGCCTCCTGCGGCCCGTGCGGAAGCAGCCGGATGCCGGCCGTCACACCAAGAGCGATGACCATGACCATGGCCGCCGCGAGGTAGGAGATCGTAGTACGCCGCCTGCGGTGATGCACCGCGATCGTGCGCTCGGCCAGGTCCACCTGTGGAGAATCGTCGGCCAGATCGACCAGCACATTCCGCAGCCAGGTCATCGGTAGGCCTCCTCGGATTCGATATCGGCGAGCTTCGGCGCGAGTTCGGGCGCCAGTTCGCGTAAGCGGACCAGCGCATAGTGAGCCTGGCTCTTCACCGTGCCGATCGAGCAGCTCATCAGCTCGGCGGTCTCGCGTTCGGTCCGGTCCTCGTAGTAGCGCAGCACGATCACCGCCCGCTGCCGGGGCGGCAGCCGCATAAGAGCCCGGCGCATGACGAGCCGTACAACGGTGGAGTCCTCGCTCGAGTACGACCGGTCGGGCAGTTCGGCGGTCGGGAACTCGCTCCTGACGCGGCGCCTCCGCCAAGAGATGTGCTGGTTGACCAGCGCCTTACGCGCGTACGCCTCGGGAAGCTCGACGCGCGAGAGCCTGGACCAGCGTCCGAGCACTTTGAGCAGAACGCTCTGCAGCAGGTCCTCGGCCTGGTGGGCGTCTCCCGTGAGCAGGTACGCGGTGCGCATCAGCGCCTGCTGATGGCCCGCGACGAACTCGCGGAAGCTGTCATTGCGATCCAAGGCGACTCCTCTCGACCGTTACCGACTCCGGTGACCTATCGAAAGGTTCGATCCGCACGGCTACAACTTCGGGTTGCCTTCTCGCACGCCACCAGCCGCCAGCACAGCCCGATACCGCCGCTCCATGACGCTCAACTCCACCAGCGCCAACCCGACCTCCCAGATGACCGACATCGATCACCCAGAAACGCAGGTCAGCCGAAGGGGTGTGCGACCGACGTTGATCGTTTACGTCTGGGGCTGGATCTTCTGCTTGAGGCGTTCGCAGGGGGTTTGGCCGCGGAGGCCGCCGTGGGGTCGATGGTAGTTGTAGTAGTCCTCCCATTCGCGGAGCTTGTCGTTGAACACCTCGGCGTCGTCGATGAGCACGCCGTCCAGCATCCGGTAGAACTCCTCGGCGTCGATGCGGTGGGAGCGCTCGACCTTGCCGTTCAGCCGCGGGGTGCGGGGTTTGATGTAGGTGTGGGCGATGCCCTTGGCCAGCACGTGGGCGCAGGCTTATCGAAACGGTGGTGCGGCATTAGGTGTCTGGCATGAACCGGGGGCCGTCCAGGGCGATTGATCTTGCTGTGCGGGCTGCCAGGGGCAGGCAAGACAACTCTCGCGAAGCGACTGGCCGACCAGATCCCGGCCATTCGCCTGTGCCCTGACGAATGGTTGACCCGTTTGGGAATCGACCTCCACGACGCAGAGCCACGTGATCGGCTGGAAGGGCTGTTCCGGCAGCAATCGGAAGACCTCGTCCGGCTCGGTGTGAGTGTGATCCTGGAGTTCGGTTTCTGGGCTCGTGCCGAACGTGACGAGATGCGACTTCGTGCTCGCGCACTCGGAGCCGCAGTCGAGTTGCTCTACCTGGCGGTTCCCACTGACGAGTTATGGCGCCGACTGGAGGCACGCAACAGGCAGGAAGTGCCGGGAGTAGCGGTTATCAGCCGGAACATGATCGAGCAATGGGCCGAAGCCTTCGAGGCTCCCGACCGTGGCGAACTCGCCCTCTTCGATCACCCCTGGGAGCAGCAAGACGGGATAGCGGGTTCCAGCGCTTCTGGTGCCTCCGGCGAGGGCCTCGGCTCCGGGTGATCCACCCGGCACGGCAAGGGCGTAGGTGGCTGAGGTGGAAGCCTGATCGTCCCGCCATTACCCCGGGGGGACCAGACCCTGGGCCATCCCGTCACCGTCGCCCCTTCCCCGCTCTGCCTCCACCTCGGTCGTCTGCGCGGGCAGGCCGAGCTGGGGCCTGAGCATGGCGTAGTCGACGAACGCCGGGTGGTCCGTGCTCGCCACCATGATCCACTGCTTCTGGGCCTTCAGGCCGGGCCGGGAGTCCGGTCACGAGCGGTGCTTTCCGCTGAGCATGTGCAGTGCCGCCTCGCCCGAGCGGGGGCCGATTGCGTGGTTCAGCGCATGAAGGGTTTGAAGATGGAACCCACCTTCGCGGTAGCACGATCGGCGTCCCCGTCCGCGATCGCCTCGACCAGCTCGCGGTGGTGGCGGTGTGCGGCGTCGTCGTCCTCGCCCTTCTCGTCGCGCATGTGGGCGGCGAAGATGTCGAGCATGCTGGAGTACAGCTTGACGTAGAGAGGGTTGTGCGTCGCTGCCACGATCGCGTGGTGCAGGGCGAGGTCCGCGCTCGCTCGCAGGTCGAGATCATCGGTCGACCAGCTCGCTTCTCGACGGTCGCACAGCTCGCGCAGCAGCTCGACGTCGGCGTCTGATCGGTTCAATGCGGCCAGTGACGCCGCAGCGCTGTCAAGGGCAAGGCGTAGTTCCAGGTAGTGGCGACGGGTGCCACCGGCGAGCTGACGTTCAAGAGTGCCTGTCAGCTCGGAGTCGGAGATGACGAAGGTGCCGCGGCCCTGCTCACGGCGCAGTAGACCTGCGTGCACCAGCGACTGCAGCGCCTCGCGCACCGTGTTCCGGCCGATCCCGAATTCCGACACCAGTGCGGCCTCGGTCGGTATCCGCCCACCGACCGGCCAGCGTCCAGAGACCACCTCCTCGCGGAAGCGCTCGGCAGCCTGGTCGATGAGTCCCACTCGACGCATCGGCTGTCGCGTGCCAGAATCTTCGGAACTCATCCCATAATCCCATCATCTGCTGACCTTGCACCGGAGTATAACGTGACATCGCTCTCCCCATCGCTCATTCCCTTGCAACGTGGGCGCCTGATCTTGTGGGGCTGGCTCGCCATCGCCTTGACAGCGGTCAACCTGCGAACGGCCGTGACCGGGTTCACCCCGCTCCTGGAGATCATCGGATCCGATCTCGGCTTCGGGGTGACGCTGTCCGGCCTGCTCGGCACTGTGCCGGCGGCGTCCTTCGGCATCTTCGGGTTTCTCGCCCCGGCGGTGACGAGGAAGTTCGGACTCGAGCGCACGGCCACCGTGGCGCTGGGCCTGACGGCTCTGTCGCTCCTGATGCGCGCCTTGTCGCCAACGCCCTCGTTGCTGGTGCTTTCGACCGTGCTGGCCCTGGCCGGAATCGGAGCCGCGAACGTCGTCATCGTCCCGTTGGTGAAGGTCTGGTTCGCCGATCGACTGGCCCTGGGGACCTCGCTCTACCTGATCCTCCTGCAGACGGGCCAGTTCATCGCCCCGCTCCTCGCGGTCCCGGTGGCGGAAGCGGCGACGTGGCGGCTCTCGGTAGGCATCTGGGCGGGACCGGCTGCTGTGGCCGGTGTGGTCTGGCTCGTCCTGGCAGTCAGGCTGCCCGCCGATCACCACGCCCCCGCGGCCGTGACGGCGACCGATGCGGGCCCGAGGATCAGCCGATCATCAACCGTCTGGGGCCTGGTGATCCTCTTCGCGATGCTGTCGCTGTCCAACTACGGCATCATCACCTGGGTCCCGGCGGTGCTCACCGACGCAGGAGGCGGCGCGGCACTGGGCGGCTCCATGGTCGCGCTCTACTCGGTATGGGGCATGCTCGCGGCCTTGGTGGTCCCACAGCTGGCCACGCGCATGACGAACCCGTTCATCGTGGTCGTCGGGTGCGCGATCTTCCTTGTGGCGGGATATCTGGGCCTGCTCCTGTCCCCGCTCGACGGCACGCTGATATGGATGTGCGCGCTGGGAATCGGGGTGAGCACCTTCCCGCTCTGCATGACCCTCATCAACCGTCGGACCAAGAGCCCGCAGACAGCCTCTGCCGTGTCGGGCTTCGTTCAAGGCATCGGTTACGGGCTGGCGTGCTTCGGCCCGATCGGGTTGGGCCTTCTGCGCGAAGCGACCGGATCATGGTCGATCCCGCTCCTGGTGCTCGCTGTGACCGCCATCCCAGGGTTGATCGCCGGCTGGTTCGCTTGTCGTCCTCGCTTCGTGGAGGACTCTGCGCCACAGCTCGACAAAGCGTGACGCTGACCAGCAGCGCCCGTGACCGTCAGGCCGCGGACGGCGTCGCCGGCGAAGTCTCGGAACGCTTCCAGCATCTCGCCGAGGTTGAGGGGGCCGCAGGCTCCTTCGAAGTGGGTGCCATCGCTCCAGACGTGGAGCCAGTCATCCTCGGTCCGCTCCACTGCCAGGCGTTCCAGCGCGGTGCCGGCGAGGGGCGTATCGACAAGGTTGATCTTCAGGTGCCACCCGGGGTTGTCCAGGGTTTGGATCGTCACGCCGTAGTCATGTTCCCAGTCGTCGTTGCAGCAGGAGGCGTACCACGACTGAAGGAAGGCGAACGCGTCGGCGACCATGCGGCGAGTCTGTCAGGCGCGCCTGGAACACGTGAAGCCATTCTGGACAGAACCCGTCTGACAGTCCCGGAGGGCAGTTAGCGGGAGCAGGGGACGTGTGGAGCATCCGGCCAGCAGGACAGAAGGTCTGCGGCCTTGGTTCCTGACGATGTCGACAGCCGACCTCGCTGCGTCAGATCATGAAGACATGTCGGAACAGATCCCCGCCCACCTTGACGGCATCGGCCCGGGCTGGCATCCCCTGGTGCTACGCCTGCATGAGGAGCTGCTGGCCGTAAGCCCCGGCTACAGCGTCCAGCAGGTCAAGGAGAAATACGGCACCTTGCGTGTCTACCTCCGAACCGGCCTGTTGCGTCACCTGAACCAGGGGGGCGACATGTGGCCCGAACCCCACGAGGCGGAACGGTACAAGCAGGAGGACGAAGCGGCGACACTCCTCGTACGCGCTGCTGAACAGGAGTCGGCAAGCATCTGTGAGTACTGCGGTAATCCCGGTCAGGCCAGGGAACGCCCCTGGATCAAAACCCTGTGCGACGATTGCAACGCCTGTCGCTAAGTAGGACGCGGAACCCCGTCGCGTGCCCCAGATCTCCTGGGTCCACCAGCCAGAACGGCGCTTCCCGCACCTGGGAAAGCGGCGTTCGTGCAGCCATTACTCCACGGGGAGCTGTGCGGCGCGGACGCCGGTGCCGGCGAGGGCGGGATGTGGGGCGCCGGCTGTACTCGATCCGTCGGTACATTGCCGGCGAGGTGGGCGATCTGGAGGCGGGGAGACACTTCGCGAGGAAAACCTGACTCCTCAACTGATCAAGTCTGTGGGTGGAGCAGAAGAAGCGGCGATGTTCTCTCTGTCTCGCCGGGGCGAGGCACTTTCGTACGGGTGATTCACCATGGCCGTGTGACCGGGACCACGGTGAGTAGGTGGTCCAAGCCTTTGAAGTCCTTCGGGTTGCAGGTGTACAAGGGGAGCCGGTTCGCGATCGCCACGCAGGCGATCATCAGGTCCGCTGTTCGGGGACGGGGTTTGCGGCCGGTGGCGATGACGGCGGTCCACAGTTGGCCGTACTCGCGGGCGGCGGTGTCGTCGAAGGGCAGGGGGTCGAACTCGGCCTCGGTGGTCTGCAGGATCTTCATACGCTGGGCGAGTTCTCGCGCTCCGGTGGCCACCAGAACGCCGACCGACAGCTCTGCGGTGGTGATGGAGCTGATCATCATCTCGTCCGGTAGTTCGTCGGGGTCGATTCCGGCACGCAAGATGAGGATGTTGGTGTCGAGCAACCCTTGACTGGGGGTCATTCCCCGTCCTGTGCGAACTCGCCTCTGCCGTAGGCGTGGTCGTAAGGGTCGTAGAGGTCGTCATTGACATGGCGGTCCATGTCCTCACGGTACTTTCGGTCGTCAAGGCGCGGCATGCCGCGGGACACGGCGGCGAACTCGGCCCGTGAGACGGCCCGGCGCCGCCGGCGGATGGGCACCAGATCGCCGATGTGGTGGCCGTTACGTGTGACGGCGTACCGCTCTCCGCGTTCCAGTCCATCCATGATCTCGGCTGACCGGTTGCGCAGGTCACGTTGAGAGATCTGGTGGCTGTGGTCGGGCTCAGGAGTGCTCACTCGTCAACTCTATCTCTGCGTGCCATCCGGTGCTACGAGGTGCCACTTGGGTGTCGGTGTCATGAGGGCCCTCGCGCATCGTAAGACGGTCGGCACGTAAGGCTGTCCGTGCGTGGCCGTCGAATTGTGGATCACCACACGATGAAACACCTAGGTCCTGCCCGTGTCAGCGCGCGCGGTGCTGGCCAGGCGTGAGAAGCTACTGCGCGATAGATGATCGGGGCGGCCGGCCTTGCCGCCCGGGGGCCATCCCTCGCATAGCTCGATTACGGGCATCAAGTCCGGACGCGTACGCCGTCGTGCTTTCCGTGATCAATGCCGGAGGCCGGGTTAATCCTGGTGGGTCCAAGACCGGAGCTTTTCGGGGTTGCGTACTGCCCAGATGCGGCTGATTCGGTTGCCTGTCGTGTCGAGTGCCGCCACCGTGACGGTGACGCCGTCCTGCTGAGCCACCAGGCCGGGCCGGCCGTTGACCGTGCGCTCCAAGATCGTCAGGGTGGGTGCCATGCCGGCGACGGCGACCAGGTAGCGGGCGATCTGCTCGCCGCCTTCGATCGGGTGGAGTCCGGTGCGAGCCAGGCCGCCGCCGTCGGCGATCATCGTGGCGTCGGGGGTGAGGAGGCCGATGAGGGCGGCGATGTCCTTGGCCTCCCATGCCTGCTTGAAGTCCCTGACCAGGCCGGCCTGCTGGGCGGTCGGCGCCGTGGGAGCCTGCGAGGTGCGAATACGACGGCGGGCCGAGGAGGCCAGCTGGCGACAGGCCGCCGGGGTACGGCCGACGATCTCGGCCACTTCGGCGAAGGTGTAGCGGAAGACGTCGTGCAGGATGAACACGACGCGCTCGGCCGGGGTCATCGAGTCGAGTACGACCAGGAAGGCCATGTTGACCGATTCGTCGAGGGTGACCCGGTCGGCCGGGTCGACCGTGGTGCCGCCCCACTCCGTACGGCTGGGCAGCGGCTCGGGGATCCATTCACCCACGTAGCGCTCCCGCCGGGCCCGCGCCGAGCCGAGTAGGTCAAGGCAGATGCGACTGGCGACCTTGGTCAGCCAGGCGCCGGGGGATTCGATGGTGTCCTGCCGCTGCCGGGACATGGCGTACCAGCGGGTGTAGGTCTCCTGTACGACATCCTCGGCATCGGTCAGGGAGCCGAGGAGACGGTAGGCGAGGTTGATCAGCTGCCGCCGCTCGCGCATGACCGCGCTCAGGCTTG
Source organism: Sphaerisporangium sp. NPDC049457 (assembly GCF_055586705.1). NCBI lineage: Bacteria > Bacillati > Actinomycetota > Actinomycetes > Streptosporangiales > Streptosporangiaceae > Sphaerisporangium > Sphaerisporangium sp. NPDC049457. Next base: position 380,350 of record NZ_JBVJHR010000004.1, read on the forward strand.
GATCGGACATGGTTTCGATGACTTCCTCGGTCGCAGTTGCCCTCACCGGTTCGACGAAACGGGGCACCGAACTGTGACGTCGGCGGTTCGCCTCACACTTCCCGCGGCTGCGTCGTCGGACTACTGCTACGCCGCTGAGCCTCAGAAGGGAAGACCTCGCCATGTCCACGGTTACCAAGCCGGGAAATCTCATGTTCTTGCGTGTCGCGATCACAGTGCAGACCTCTCGACGACGGCTGAATCCGGACCCCGTGGCGGCGGCTGAAATCTGACCCCTGCGTGTTGATTGTTACTGGTCGCTGCTGGTGTCTGCTGCTGG
>NZ_JBVJHR010000005.1:0-26623 GCF_055586705.1 Sphaerisporangium sp. NPDC049457
CCTCGGATCCGCATTCCCGGCCTCGCCCCCCTTCTCCGTGCCCGCCTCCCCGCCCCCCCCCCCCCCCCCCCCCCCCCCCCCCCCCCCCCCCCCCCCCCCCCCCCGCGCCTGGCCGGTACGCGGTGGCGGACGAACGCCGAGGTCCCCCTTCTGGAGCTGCGGACCATCTACCGGACCACCCCTGGCGCGCTGAAGCCGCTGGACCATGCGCTGGACACCGGCGTGCTGAGTGCCGGGTCCTACTCCCGGGCGCTGCGCGTGGCGTGGACCATCGCCGATCTGCGCGGGGCTGACAAGCCCGACCGGAATGACATCTGGGAGGCGCTCGCCCTGTGGAAGGGCGATGTGCCGGGCGCCGATGGCGTCCTTGGCCACTGACGCCCTTACGAGGCGCGGCCGTCCACGACCGATGGGGCACCGGGGACCGGTGCCCTTCGTCACGTCTGGAGGAGAGACACATGTCGAAGGAGTCCCTGACCTGGCTCAACGCCAACACCCTGATCGGCTTCACCGAGAAGCGCGGCACCGCCTGGCACTACCGCGCCGCGTTGCAAGGTGAGGAGCAGAACCACTACCCCGGTCCGATTCCCGTCGAGGACGTCAAGCGCCGCCTGTTCGGATGGGAGGCTCTGTCCCGGCCGATCTACGTGGAGGACCCGGTGACCGGCGGTCTCGCCGAGATCCCGGAGCGGCAGGCGATCGTGCGTAGCGACACCGGTCACGTGATGGGCATCTTCTCGGACGGCTACCAGCCGCACCCATACGTCGAGTGGTTGATCAACACCATCGGCCGCCTGCTCGACGACGACCTGTCCATCGGCTCGGCCGGCCTGCTGCGCAGCGGCGCGGTCGCCTGGGTCTCGGTCGAGGTGCCGGAGAACATCCGGACCCGGGAAGGCGTCGAGTTCCGCCCGCACCTGTTCGGGGCCACTTCGTTCGACGGCTCCTTGGCGACGACCTTCAAGCGGGCCGTCACCAATGTGGTGTGCGACAACACGATGGCGGTCGGCCTGGCCGAGCGCGGACAGCAGCTCAAGATCAAGCACTCGAAGCACTCCAAGCTCCGGCTCGCCGAGGCCCGCGACGCGTTGAACATCGTCTACCAGGTCGCCGACGACTTCACCGAGCAGGTGAAGCGTCTCTGCGAGACCGACGTCACCGACCGACAGTGGCGTGCCTTCCTGGACGCTTTCGCGCCCGTTCCAGAGGAGCCGGGCCGTTCCCGCACTCTGGCGGAGAACAAGCGCGAGAGCCTGACGCAGCTCTGGCGCCATGATGACCGGGTGGCCCCTTGGGCCGGTTCTGGCTGGGGCGTTGTCCAGGCCGTCAACACCTACACCCACCACGGCCAGACCGTCCGAGGCGCCTGCCGCGCCGAACGCAACCTCCTCCGCGCCGTCACCGGCGGCATCGACGACCTCGACCGCGAGACCCTCCACATGCTGGAGAAGGTGCTGGACAGACCATTGGCCACCGCCGCCTGATAGAGCCCATGGCGGCCCCTCTGCCAGGCAGAGTTGGCCTTGACGCAAGTCCACCACGGAAGCTGGCCGCACATACCTTGAGCGTGCGCCGCCGTCCAGAACGACAACGCTGTTACGGCGGCCACGCTTGCTCCATAAATTGCCAAATTGGAGCGGGACGGTCAGCCCGACGGCGATGAAAGTTCGCCGGTATCGATCATGGCGATAAGCGCCGCGAGTTCCGGCTCGGTGAGGAGATCGAGAGCCACCATTTCCTTGGACGCGCCCTTTTGACTGACAAGCAGCTCCGATGAGACGCCGTTGATGACCGTTGCGGCATCGGCGCTTTCCCACTGGACACCCTCGAGCGCCGTCCTGGTGATGCGCGTCGCCAGCATGCACTCCAGTCGGCGACGCCCGTAAGCGTCCGTGCCAGCCGACCGCACAGCAATGACGCTGGCCGACGAGAGCCCAGGGGCCACGGCGAATGCTTCGCGTACCGTCACTAGAACGTACCCGCAGACCATCTGAGCGTAGAACGCCGCGGCAACTTTCTTGGGTGTCTGGCGCAAGCTGATATTTCCGGCCTGAGTGACACTGGGGAAACGGCTGGGGACCGCGTCAGTGCCAGGAACGAGGACAGCTAGGACGACCTCTCCGTCGGTGACGCCCACTGCAGCTGCCGGCGCCTCGTTATCGTCGAAGGCCTCTGCCAGGGTTTCCATCACCACTTCAGGATCGTTTGAGCAGAGATGCCGCCAACGTTCGTCGAACACAGATTGCAAATGTGCCCGTTGAATGGCCAATTGGTGGCGGATGTGAGTAATCTCCCGCTCGGCTTCCGCCCGGGCTGCCTCCCTGGCCAGTGCCCGGTCGCGCCTTTTAAAAATACCGATGCCTTCGAGCGCTTTAGCCTCGTGACGCTTGCGAATCTCCGCCTCGTCCAGGCTGTCAGGCTCTGGTGCTACCGGTGGTTGTGCCGTGGGAAACTCATCGCGATGCAGGTTATTTATCGCAGCGAACGCGTCGGCGAGTGCTCGGGCCTGTTCTGCCTTCTCTGCGACTCTCAGTTGACGCTCATATGCAGCGACCGAGCGTGAAGTGGACCTAGACGATCGTCCTGTCCCCAGTGAGGTATAAAACCCAATCGGTCCGACTCCCGCGGAGAAGCCGGTGCGGCCTGACCCGAAGTGCATGCGGGCCGCACGTGGCCCTACACTCGCTCGAAGGCCACGACTGGATGCGCGAATCCGAATGCCCGGTGCCAGCTTCAATGAAAAACCCACCGTGGAAGGCTACTGGTCAAGTCAGCAGGACTGGGACCGTTCCAAGAAACCGGTGTCTAACCGTGATGTCCTTACTTGCGGGTAGACGTTGCCCTACCTGTCCGCTGTCTGAGCTTCTTGGCGCTTTTGTGGCTATTGGTCCCCAGCGGTCGCCACTGCTTCTGCTGTAGCCGGCCAGTATGGAACCGGCTGCCGTAGAAGGCTGATGAGGCGACGTGAGGGCATGAGTGGCACTGCGCTTGCCAAGGACGTTGAAGGCCGTGGTGCCGGAGGGGCTGCCCTCCAGGCGCACGTGGTGTACTGCTGCTGGTCCGCCCCTGTCGGAGTGACGGTCTCAATGGTGGAGTGACAGCATGAGAGACGAGACAGCGACTTTGATCTTCGACGCGGTCAGGCGCTTGGAAAAAGCCATCATCGCTCATCAGTGTCCGGCTTTAGTGCTACTGGATGGTGAACGCAGCCTCGTGCTTACCGACTATGACTACCTGCGGGACGATTCGGCTGCCCACGCGTTCGAGCGACGGGCTGCCGCCAAGGCGAGTGAAATCGATGCAGCCCGTTGGGTGCTGGCTGTGCCGCAGGTGTGGGTGTTCAGGGCGCCGGACACGGTCGCGGTGCGGGCCGTGTCGAACCATCCCCTTCGTGAGGGGGAGCAGGAGGCGATCACTTGGATGAGTTGTGATCGGGATGAGGGTGTGGATTACGGGCGGGTGGCCTACGCTCGGCGGCCCAGTGGGGAGCCCGTGTTCGAGGAGCCGGAGGTGTTCGCGGTAGGCGTCCGGCCGAAGGAGAGCATGCCGGGCTTCACGCTGCTTCAGGCATACCTGGGGACCGACGAGTCCGACGGTTGAGCCGACACTGTGAGGGCCGGCTCGCGAACGAACCGGCCCTCTGACCTGCTCCATCGCAATCGACCAAGAAAACGGTGGGAGCGGTCAGCGACCAGCCTACGCCTCTCGATCGTTCGAGAGAGGCTCGTCTCGCCATCCGCATGCCGCTCACTCTTCGCTCACTGTAGGGACCACCGGGACGAGGGCGGAGCCGCACTGATCGCCTTGATCATTGCCGGTCAGGACGTACGGCTCCGACATACCCAGGGCGCTGGATGGTGCCGATCTGGACGACGGTGCCGGTGCGGGGTGCGTGGACCATCTTGGTGCTGGAAATGGCCAGTCCGACGTGATCGGGGCCGGGGATCCGTGGGTTGGTCTCGTAGAACACCAGATCGCCTGGTTGGACGGTGCCGCGGACCCGAGTGCCGTGGGTCCACTGGGTGTAGGTGACACGGGGGAGGGAGACGCCGGCCTTGGCCCAGGCGTACTGGGTGAGCCCGGAGCAGTCGAAGCCCTTGGTGTTCGCTCCTCTACCGATGCCGAAGCTGGGGCCGGCCGCTCCTCCTGCGCCCCAGGAGTACGGCACGCCCAGCATGTTCAGAGCGGCTCTGACGGCTGACATGGCGCGTGCGGATGCGGTCCTCAGCCCTGTCTCCGCGCCCGCCTCCTGCCCGCCGGGCACGGGGAGTTGGCTCATCAGGTCTCGGCAGAGCCGACCGGCGACCGTGTCGACGATCTCGTCCGCGCGTTTCCGGGTCTGGCCAGAGTCGGTGAGCGACGCGCCACCCTGATCCGCCTGCTGCAAGGTGTGGGTGACGTCGGCGATCACCGACTCCCGGTCGATTCCCAGGGAGCCCGCGACTTCGATGCTGGTTCGAACGGCTGACACGTCGGCTGGAGTCAACCCGAGATCCCTGGCGGATTTCTTGGTTGCTGGCGCGTTCTGTTGGCGGGAGAGGCGCGCGGCCTGCCCATAAGAGGGCCAGAGCGCAGCGACGATTTGTGCGGCTCGGCCTTCCTGGCGGGCGTAGGCGTGCGGAAAGGCGGACCTCTGGACGGTTTGCGCGGCCACCGTCAGAGGTTTGGTGTGCCAGTCCTTGACCTTCACCAGGGCGGTGAAGAATTTCCGGGTCGCATAACTAGGGTCGGTCACCTGCGCTTTCGTCCCCCAGCCGTGTATGGGGTGCTGCTGGAAGAGTCCGAAAGCGGTGCCGTGGTCGCCCACCACGTCGTTCTTCAGATTGGACTCCTGGAGCGCCGTAGCGATGCCGATGATGGCGGCACGTTCAGGAAGTCCCAGCGCCGCGGCTGTATGGACGATGACGCGGGCATGGTCCAACTGATCGCTAGTGAGAGGCGCCGTAGCCGTCGAGGCGGAATGCCTGGCATGCCGGAACGGCAAGGCCGGCGTTTCCGAGCGTGCGGGGCCGGTGTAGGAGCACACTGCGGCCGCGAGCTGGGCGCGGTCGGCGGGGGTTGCGGCGACCTTGGCTCCGCCGGTCACCCCGGCGAGCAGGGCGATACCTGAGACGATTCCCCCACCGGCAAGCAGAGCTTTGACTCCCGCACCGGCCTCGACGATCACGGCTGGTCCTCCGTGGGCGGGAGGGCTTGCTGCGGGCTGATCTCACGGGATCCGAGTCCTGGCCAGTACAGGGCGAGTTCCGCTAGGCGGAGGCGGGGACCCTCGGTGTCGGAGGGGAGCCACTTCTCTCCGGCCGGGCCGTCGTCCACCGGACCGGTGACGGCCGACGGGTTGCCGGTCGCGATCGGGACGAACAAGTGGCCCGGGTGGTGGATCAGCTTGCGCCGGAGGTTCGCCTCACGCCGTTCGCCCTGAACCCAGAACAGGACGGGAGTGACGACCTGCGTGGCCTCGGTGAGGATGGCGTAGCCGTCTAGCTTGCGTACCACCCGGTCGAGCGGCTCGCTGCCGGTGTCGTACTCCAGGAAGAAGTCGACGGTGTGCTCGCCTTCCCGCCAACGGCCGTAAGCGTCGGGGCGGACGGTGTCGCCCCAGAGAGACGCGCACCGGTCCTCCGGCCACCAGCTGGCCAGCTCGGCGGTGTCGTGCCGCCGGGCGAAACCGTGCAGGTCGGCGCCGAAGCCGTTGGTGCCGACGGTGTGGCAGAGGCGCTGACTGTAGGCGATGGACAGGACACGGTCGCGGCGGTAACCGTAGGCGTTGAGGTCAACGCCGTCCTCCGAGGCCAGCACCGCGGCGCCGGACGGACCCAGCACGTAGTGGTACGGCGCCGTGCCCATGCCCGGAGGCAGGATGGGCCGGAAGCGGTCGAGCACCCCCATGTGGTGCAGAGCGAGCAGGCGCTTGCGGGCCGCGTCGTCGGTGTCGAACGCGATCTGCGCGATCTGCGGCGCGGTCAGGACACGCTGCTCCTTCACCATGCGAAGCAGCCGCCGATCGCGCATGGTCAGCCGGGCGGCGAGCTGGGCGAGCACGGTGGGGGTGAAACGAGTGGTGGACATCGTGATTCTCCTTCAGTGACGGAGCCGGGGGTCGTCCGGACGGGACGCGGGCGTGGCGGCAGCACGTCCGTGGGCCTTGGCCGCCGCCGCTCTGATCCGGTCGGCGACCTCTCTTGATGGCTCGGGCAGGGGACGGGTGCGCAGCGTGAACGGCGGCGCCTCCGCCGAGCGGGACATGAGCCGGGCGGCGGCCTGGAACGCCCCGAGGTTCGCCAGGTCGTGGGCGCGCAGGTAGGGCGCGAAGTGGTGTTCGACCTCGCGGGCGTCCTCGGGTGAGAGGGAGAAGTAGACCTTGTTCCGCGCGTCGGAGGAAACGGCCTGCCGGAGGTCCCGGGGAAGTTGTGCGAGGTGCTGATGGGCGAGCACCAGGGACAGCCGGTAGGCGCGGGCCTCGGCGAGCATGTCGCTCAGGGCGTGCGGGAGGGTGAGGAAGTTGTGCGCCTCGTCGACGTACAGTGCGGCGTACGCCCGGGAGCGGCCGAGCTTGGCCCGGTGGGAGGCGGCCTGCCAGATCTGGGCCAGAACCATGGACCCCAGCAGTCGCGCGCTGTCATCCCCGAGGACGCCCTTGGGGAGCCGGACGAGAAGCACCCCGCCGTCGAGCACCTTGCCCAGGTCGAAGGTGGAGCGCGCGGAGCCGAGCACGTCGCGGACGAACGGGCGGAGCAGGAACGCCCGCAACTTGTTCATGATCGGGCTGGTGACGTGCGCCTTCGCCGACTCTGAGAGGTTCTCGTACCAGTGCCAGAAGCCGAGCAGCAGCGGATCGCGCAGGCCGGCCACCAGTCGGCGCCGGTACTCGGCGTCGATGAGCAGGGTGGGGACGTCGGCGAGCGTCCCGGAGTGCCGGGCGAGGGTGAGGGCGCAGCCCCGGAGGATGTCGTCGGTGCGCGGCCCCCAATAGTCGGCGTAGATCTTGTGGAAGATGCCGACCAGGTTGTCCACGCCCATGTCCAGCTCCGCGCCCCCCAGGACGTTGAGCGACGGGCGGGCGTGGCGGTCATCGGGGTCGATGAGCACCACCTTGTCCGCGGCCTCCTCAGGTATCAGACCGAGCAGATCGCTGATCAGGTCGCCCTTGGCCTCGATCACCACGGTGCCGCGCCCGGCCTGGACGTCGGACAGGATCATCTGGGCGAGCAGTGTGGACTTCCCAGTGCCGTTCGGGCCTAGGACGTGCACGTGGTGGCAGGAGTCGGCGACCCGCAGGGCGACGGGTCGTTCCTGACCGGCGTCGGAGAAGCCGAGGACTTTGGCGCCCGGTCCGCCGTGGGCGATGGCGGGGGACGGTGGGACGGTGTTGGCGCCCGCCCGTTCCAGCCCGGGTACCGAGACGTCCAGCGGGAGATGGGCGAGGGCCGCTAGCTCAGGGACCGACAGCAGGAACCCGTGCCTGAGGCGGCGACCGGCGAGCTGGGCGGCGGGGAGGAACAGCCGGTGACGCTCCAGCCGGTTGTGCCCGGAGTAGAGCGCGAAGGCCGATGCGATCGCATGCGCCCGCCCCTTGACCGCGTTACGGCGGACGGCGTGCGCGCACTTCGAAGTGGTGGAGTAAGGCGGCTCGTCGGCTTGCACGGCGTAACGAACTCCCACGACGTAGCGCGGCCGCAGCGCCTTATCTCTGATGGCGCGGGCTTCGGCGGCCTCTTCCAACCGGCTCGCCCTGTCCGATGCCTGCTGGCGCAGGTGCTGGGGGTGGAGGCGGGAGTGTGACGGGCCTGGCGTCAGGAGGTCGAGGAGGGCGCGTAGGAGCCATGCCGGGCCGCCATTGAGGAGCAGGGCGAGACGACGGCCGGTCGCCGGCCGGGCAAGGATCTGCACGGCGGCGTGCTGCCAGGTCGGCATCGCGACGGTCGCGCCCACCAATGCCCGGACGGGGTCGGTGCTGTGATCATGCCGGATCGGCAGCCGCTCGGTTCGGGCAAGCCGCAACTGTCCGCCGACGGACCGTCCGGTGAGCGGCACGGGCGGATCCGCGGGGAGTATGGCGGTGCGCGCGGACGGCCAGGCGGCCTCGATGGCGTGCTCCACCAGGTGCTGGGGGATCACACCGGGGACCCAGATCCGGATACGCACGCCGGCCGCGCTGAAGACGTATTCGAAGGACAGGTGTGGTTGTCCGAGCAGGACCCGCTTCCAGGCCGGTCGCAGCAATCCGATGAGGTTTCCCCACAGTGCCTCCGCGCCGGACATGTCGGCGATGGGCGGGGCGAGGATCTCGACGCGGCGGGCGCCTCGGGTGAGCTGCCGGTGGCGTAGCCGTACGACCGCGAGCCGCGCGAGACCTGCGGTGATCTCGATAGTGGTCAGCCAGCCGACCACCTGCCAGGCATGCAGTGCGAACCAGGTGATCAGCCCGTTCATGAGGATTTCGGGGTCGTAGAGCAGGTTCTCGATGAACCCGTTTCGGAGGAGAACGAGCTTCATGGGCCTTCCTCCGCGTAGTCGTCGAGATCGGCGAGCTCCTGCGGGTCGCTGGTGACGAGGTCGTGCTCGCGGCGGCTGGCGATCACCTGGAGCGGGACGCGCTGGGCGCCTGCCCCCGCCGTCAGCAGTCCGGTACCGCGTTCGGCGGACAGCAACAGCTGCCGTTCGCCGTCGGATAGATGGAAGATGTCGGTGACCTTGTCGATCGTTTGGGGCGCTTGCTTGAGCAGGATCTGGGTGGTGGAGTTCGCGATCACCGCCTGGCCCATCTCGGAACCGAGCAGGTCGGCGGCGTCCTGGGTGACCACGGACAGGCCGGCCCAGTGTTTGCGGGCGGCCTTGGCCATGCGCAACAGGAACTTGGCACCCTCCGGGTCACGCATGAGCAGCCACGCCTCGTCGACCACGACCAGGCGCGGGCGCCTGTCACGTGGGTCGGAGACCCGGCGCCAGACCGCGTCGAGGGTCAGGAGCGTGCCGACCGCCTTCAGTTCCTCCGGTAGGTCACGCAGGGAGAAGACGATGAGGTGGGAGTCAGGTTGCGTGGTGGTAGGGCCGTCGAAGAGCCGGCGGTGGCTGCCGGTGACGTACGGTGCGAGGCCGGCCGCCAGCTCCCACGCCTTGGCATCGGTGTCGTTGGTGAGCGCGGTCACCAGGTCGCGCATGAGCGGTGGGCGCCGGTTCCAGGTGCGCTGTTCGAAGGTGATGCCGGCGCTCCGGTAGGCGGCGATGATTCCGCAGTCCAGGGCGGCCTTGCTCGCCTTGTCGAGTGGTTCGCCGAGCATGACGGCGATCAGGGTGTGCAGGAATAGGGCGCGGCGGGTGAGCGGGTCGCCGTCCCGCTGGCTCCGAGGCGGAAGGTCGAAGGGGTTGAGTCGCACCTTGGGCGCGCCGAGGTGGATGTAGGCGCCACCCACGGCCGCGCACAACCGGGCGTACTCGTCCTCCGGGTCGATGACCGCGACCTCGACGCCGGTGTAGAGCGAGCGCAGTGCCTCCAGCTTGGCCAGGTACGACTTGCCGGCCCCCGACTGGGCGAGGATCACCGAGTTGTGGTTGTCCTGCGCGAACCGATCCCAGGCGACCAGGGATGCGCTGGCGGTGTTGGCGCCGTACAGCACTGCGGTGGGTCCCAGCTCGGCGGTCAGGTCTGGGCTGGTGAACGGGAACGCGGCGGCCAGTGCGGGAGTGTCGAAGGTGCGCCGCATCTCTAGGTTGTCGTAGGCGAACGGCAGGCCGCTGATCCAGCCTTGCAGTTGCCGGAAAGTCATCTGGCGTGCGTCGAGGAGGAGCGAGGCGGCCAGTGCGCGCACCTGAGCGCAGGCGTCGTCGAGTTCCTCTTCTGAGGCGGCGTGGACGGTGAGGTAGATGGCGGCGCGGAACAGCTTGGCCTGGCCCCGCGCGATGCGGGACGCCAGCTCTTGGGCGTCCTCGGCAGCGGCCTCCGCGCCCGGGTCGAGCAGGCGGCCGTGCTGGTGGTCCGAGCGCAGCCCCGACTCCAGCCGGGCGAGCTGTTTGCGCAGCCGGTCGGAGGCGACCAGCGAGGGCACGGGTTCGACGTGCACCGACACGTCGAGCCGGCCGGGGTAGGCGAGGAGCGGTTCCAGCCATCCGGGCGCCACCTCGCGTGGGAAACCCGTGATGGCGAGAGTGGCGCAGACGCCACCACCGACACGCAACCGGCGAGGCTGGACCTCCACCGCGTCCGGTCCGATGCCGCCGGATGGGGAGGCTGCCCGGTGGAACAGTGGGAGCCTCATCGCCGATCACCTCCGCTGATCACCTCGTCGGCCCCAGCGAGGCCTTCGGCGGGCAGCGGCGGGGCGGTCGGGTCGAAGCACGCGGTCAGCAGCGCGGTGACGGCTGCGGCGTCCAGTAGGCGGACCGTGATCCCACATCCGCCGAGCAGGCGGGCGGCCTCGTCCAAGCGCCGGTAGGCCCGGGCGGCGGCCGTGGCCCTGCCGTTGGCGCCGTGGGCGGGCTCGCGGATGATCAGCAGGACCTGGCGGCGCAGGAGTTCGTGGCGGGAGGCGACGTCGCCGAGGAACGCGGCGTGTTCCCGGGCGGCATAGGCGAGTGCCGGGTGTGGGAGCCGTTGAGCGCTGTCGTGAAGAGCGGTGATGGTTTCGCTCAGGTCGACGCGTTCGGCCCGGACCAGGATCTGTACGGGGCCGGACAGGGAGTTGAGCCAGCGTCCGAAGACCGCGACCAGCCCGTCCTGCTCTTCGGGGGTGCGCAGGGCGAAACTGACGGTGGACACCTGGGCGATCGCGGCGACGCCGTCCGGGCCAAGGTCCAGCAGACCGTCCTCGGCCACGCCCCGTGCCGGAAGCCTGAGGGGCGCCGGCAACCGGCCCGAGCGTGCGGCCACCCACGCAGGAGGCGCGGGGACGTCCTCCAGGACGGTGACCAGGTGCTTCGGGGAGCGCTGGTGCCTCATGGCGGCGAGCGCGAACCGGTCCAGACTGATCCCGTCGTGCGTACCGATCGCCAGCAGGAGCCCCAGCACCACCACCGGCAGGGCGATCGCGCCGAACGCGGTCAGCGGGATCCGCTCGCCGAAGGTGACGTACCCGAGGTAGAGGGCGGCGCCGGTCACCGCGAGGATGGCGACCTGCCGCGCGGTGAACCCCCACACGATCTTGTCCGGTTGTTCGATGTCGGCCGGGATCCGGACGACTTCGGTCCAGCTCATCGCCCGTCACCTCTCCTCCTGCGCGTGCGCCTGGGCGCGGACTTCCGAGGAGGCGGAGTTGGAGGCGTGCGGCGGCGCCCGGAGTTCTCGGGCCAGTCCGGCGAGCCGGGGACGGGGGCGTCCGGCGGGACGATGGGCCGGACCGGGCGGTTGGGAATCGGTGGCGGCTCGATCGCCCGGCGTGGCGGCGGGGGCGAGGTGGTCCCCTGGCCTCGTAGCAGGTGCATCTGGTTCAGGCCGGCCGGTCCCGCCGTGTACAGGTTCTCGCGGGGATACCCGTAGACCGGTGTGGACGGTGGGATGGGCGGCTGCGGCCGGGAGGGCGTGCGGTACTTGCCCTGGACCGGCGGTGCGCTGGGGGCGTGCTTCACGGGCGCCGGCTCCCAGTCGGCGGCGCGGACCGGACGGCGGGCGGCGACCGGCGCGTGCTTGGCCGGACCGGCGCCGCCACGCGCGGCGGAAGCGGCCGTCGCCGCCGTGGCAATGCCGGTGGCGGCAGTACCAGCAGGACCGCCGGCGAGGGCGGGCAGAGCCTTGCCTACCAGGGTGCGCCTGGCGATCGCCGGTCCGGGGCCGGAGCCCTTCTTCAGGTGCAGGACGTTCAGCAGCGGGTTGGTCAGCTTGTAGGCCAGGGCGTACTTGACGATGCGGACCACGCCAAGTCCACGTCCGGCGGGCAGGAACATCGCGCGGGACACCCAGGTGGGAATGCGGACCAGGATGATCAGCAGGGTGAGAGCGAGGAGCAGGTTGTAGAGCTGGCCCTTGCCGAGTAGGCCGACGGCTTCGCGGCCTTCCTGGTTGAAGAAGACCCGTACCGCCATGACCAGCGTGAGCGACTGGCAGAGCTGGATCACCAACAGGCCGCTGAACACCCGCCACCACAGTCGTGCGAGACCGTCGGTCTGGGGGAGGGCGTGGCAGGCCAGAGCGAGGGGCGCGGCCACCACCAGCAGCGTGGTCAGCGCGACCCGCAGCACGAAGGTGACCAGGAGAGCGACGAGCAGTACCACGGCCACTAGCGCCAGCAGGATGTAAAAGATCTGTGAGTTCCCGTGCAGTACGACCAAGAAGCGGATGGCGTTAGCGGCCCGGCGGGCGTCGAAACCCTGTCCAAGGACGGCCTGGGCGATGGCGTTGGCGATCTCGATCGCCTTGCTCGTCAGCAGGAAGCTGAAGTTGACGGTCAGGAAGGCCACAGTGAGCCGGGGCAGGATCTCTTTGGCCGCGTATCTGGTCTGGACGGTTTCGTGCCCCATGGCCAGGATGCCGCCGGCGACGACGAAGAGGACGAAGCCGCTGTTCGCGATGATGGCGGTCGACTGCCAGAGGTCGTGGACGCGGCCGGGTCCGTCGATGTCCGGGGTGGAGAGCAGGGTGACGGCGAGCGCGTCCAGGAGTGGTTTGATCGCCAGGCCGACGAGGTCGGCGAACCAGCTGTTGATTTGGCTGCTGATCCACCCGCCGATTCCGAAGCTGATGCCCGTGTTGGGCGGAGGCATGAGAGGGGCAAGGTCCAGCGCGGGGGTGGGGGACGGGGTCGGCTCCATCCACAGGCTGTGGACCACGGATTCGAAGATCATGGAGTTCACCCGCCCACGACGCGCTTGAGTACGTTGACGAAGAGCGGTGCGAGGACGGCGAGGCTGTAGCCGAGGGCGGAGGCCTTGAACGCGGCCTTCGCCTTCTGGATCTCACCTGGATCGCCGCCGGCGATCAGGTACCGCAGTCCGCCGATGGTGAGCATCAGCGTTGCCAGCGTGGCGAGCAGTCCGACCAGCCAGTGCCGCAGGTTGTCGAAGACCTTGCCGAGCTGGTCGGGGTTCGATGGTGGTGCGGCCAGCCCGCCGGTCTCGGCGAGCACGGCGGTTGCCGCCGCGGCAAGGAACAGGGCGGCGATGGCCGCAGTGGCAAGGACGCGTGCCGCTCGCCGTTGCCACAGTGGCAGGCGTACCGTCCTCGACCGCCGTCGCCGGATGCCGGAACGGCTCACGGCCGGCGGAGTGCCCGCCATGCCTGGCGGCCTGTCAGCCGCACGCGGAGTTTCCGCTTGGCCGCGCGGCGACATTGCCGCCGCGGCAATGGTCGACCGCGCGGAGCCGGAGTCGGTGCCCGGGCCTCCCTTCGTATCGTGGTGATCGGTGTGCGCATCTGAGGAGCTCCGGCTCCGCGCGGAAGTCGTGGCCTCCACCCTTCTAGGGGCGGAAAGAGAGATCGTCGGGGACAGCGCGGCGTGGACTTCTCCGGAGAGAACCGCCGCGACGAGCACCGGTTCGCTGCGCTGGCGCCGCTTCTTGGCGGCCTCCGTGCTCAGCCCTAGTTCGCGGGCGGCCTGGCGGAGCGGCATGTCCTCCAGGCGAGTACGGCCGATGATCTCGGCGTCGAGTCCGCTGACCACACCCTTGGACACCGCGTCGAACAGGACCAGGTCGGGGTGGTTCCAGGGGGCGTGGGGCGGGGCGGAGACGTGGCAGGGCAGGCGGCGGCAGCTTTCCGCCTCGGCCGACTTCCGCGCGTACCGGCCGCCGCGACGGGCGGCGTCGCACAGCCGGGGACGGATGTTGCCGGCCTTGAGGTCGACGGTGCGGATCGCGTCGATGAAGACGGCCAGGACCTCGCCGTCGATGTCCGCAGGATCGCCCGCGGCGTAGCCGTTGGTGACCCGTCCCGCCACCCGACGCAGGGCCGGGAGCGCCATACCGACGGCACCGACCAGCCAGGTGGCGCCTTCCTCACGGGCGCGGGTCACCAGCACCCGCCAGACGATGTCCCGGACGTGGTTGCCGAGCCTGCGGTCCATCAGGAGCCTGCGTAGCTCCACCAGGGGGATCGGTCGCTGCGGCAACTCGGTGGTCAGGCCGGTGGCGTCGATCGCCAGGCCTGCCGGCTCGCAGCCGAGGAGCTTGAACGCCTGCTCCGCGGTATCCAGCGGCGAGCGTTCCGCAATGGTGGTGCGCCGGACGTTGGTACTCATCGTGTTACTCCAGAGCCAGAGGATTTTCGCTTCTCCCGCTCCGGTATACGGGCCCGCTATGGCCGAGTTCTGGCGCCGTAAATGGCGTCGGCAAAGATGCCGAGATTTCTTCTGGCGTGGCAGAACCGCCAATGAGACGGCTAGGAATGCGCCGGAGTTGCGATGTTCGTCTCCGCCTACGTCGACTGGCTGTCTCTCCTGCTCATCGCGGGCGCCATAGGTCTGGGGCAGGCGTGACGGAGTCCCGCCAGAGCCTTCTGCTGGACTCAAAACGCATCTGGGAACGCCCGAACCCGAGAATGAGGCAGAGGAATGATCCGAGGACCCGGCAGGGAGTAAGGCCGGCGCCCAATTGCGCATGGAAGAGCGGGAGTGGCCGATGCTTGACCGCTTGGAGGACCGGAGGGAGCGACCCGCTTTCTTTGGTGACCGTCGCAATCACGCTGTCCACCGCACGTGCATTCATCGCCTGGACTCGCGAGGAACCGCCATCGCCGCATGAGGGGATGTTCGCCATCGGGGCCAACACCGGCACCGGCGTGCTGGTCGGCGTCGTCATGGCAGGACGCCCCTTCACCGGCACTCTCGATGACGGACGTACCGTCCAGATCACAGAGCTGGTGACCGATGGCACGCCCAACGCGGGCGCGGCTCTGCTCTGTGCAACCAGGCGGGTCGTGCTGGCCATGGGCTACAGCCGGCTCATCCCCTGCACCTCTCCTGGTCGAGCAGACACGGGTGCATGTACCGGTGCCTGCGATCGCCGGGGTCGGGGCCGTGCCGGCTGCTCCTGGGCTGGAACGGGGCGGGTGCGATGAGGGCCCCGTATTGGAGCATCGATCAGCTCAGGCTCTACCTCGGCGACGCGCGCGAGGTGCTCTCGGAGATGCCAGAGCAGTCGGTCGACTGCCTGGTCACCAGTCCGCCGTACTACGGGCTTCGTGACTACGGTGTCGCCGGCCAGTACGGGCAGGAGGAGACGCCGGACGGCTACGTCGAACATCTGCGGGCGGCGTTCGCGGAAGCCCGGCGAGTGCTGGCCGATGATGGCACGTGCTGGCTGAACGTGGGTGACTGCTATGCCGCCAACTCCGACGGCTGCGCCCGCGGCAGGGACTACAACCAGCGGCAACCACAGGTCCGCCCCCAGAGTCGGCGCGTCGTCCCGCCGAAGAACCTTCTCGGCATGCCATGGCGGGTCGCGTTCGCCCTCCAGCGGGACGGATGGATCCTGCGCAATGCCATCGTGTGGCACAAGCCGAACGCGATGCCGCAGTCGGTGACCGACCGTCTCTCGACGCGGCACGAGATGATCTTCCTGCTGGTGAAGCAGCGGCACTACTGGTTCGACCTGGACCCGATCCGCGAGCAGTACACCGGCGACCGCGCGCTGACCCGTCGCGCGCACAACGGCGGCAGCAAGCCGCACACCATCAAAACCACCTGGCCTCCGGCGGGCAAGTACACCGGCGGCGCCGAGGCGCTGAGTGGCAGGCGGCACGGATCGGCGATGCTGCCGACCGGCCGACGGCATGCCGCCGGCCACGAGCGCGGCAGGAACCCGGGGGACGTCTGGTCGATCGCCACGCGGCCCCTCCGTGCCGCGCACTTCGCCGCCTACCCCGTCGACATTCCGCTCCGCGCCATTGCCGCCGGCTGCCGTCCGGGCGGAACCGTGCTCGACCCCTTTGTCGGAGCGGCAACGACCGCTCTTGCCGCGCGGCAACTCGGCCGGCAGTTCATCGGCATCGAGATCAAGGCTGAGTACTGCGACCTCGCCCGCGACCGGATTCTCGCCGAGTCCGGTAAGGCGGGTGCACAGGGTGACTGAACAGATACAAGGGGCCTGCTCGGGGCCTCCCGAATCGCATTCATCCGCGTACGCTGGCGGGCCCGCCGAAGCGGACGGCACGGCGTCTTTCCAGGTCGCCGTGCCGGTGAAACCACCTCGGTTGCCCCCTGCCGCGGCGGCGGCACTACTCCGCATCTTGCTGAAGGCCTACGAAGAACGCCTCTGGAAAGGAGGCGGAAAGGAGTCCGTGTGACCGACTTGGCGTTCTGGGGTCGATGCTCGACCGAGGACCGGCAGGATCCGGAGGCTTCGCGGGCGTGGCAGTTGAGCCGCGCCCGCGCCCTGGTGGAGCCTCGTGGAGGAGTGATCGTCGCCGAGTTCTTCGACGTGGACAAGTCGCGGTCCATCCCACCGGCCCGTCGGCCAGAGGCGAGCCGTTTGCTCACTGCCCTGGCAGTTCCCGATCGCGGGTTCGACGCCGTCGTGGTGGGAGAGCCTCAGCGAGCGTTCTACGGCAACCAATTCGGCCTCACCTTCCCCCTGTTCGAGCACTACGGGGTTCCTCTATGGGTGCCGGAGGTCGGCGGGCCCATCGACCCGGCGAACGAGGCCCATGAGTTGATCATGTCGATGTTCGGCGGGATCAGCAAAGGTGAGCGGAATCGGATCAAGGTCCGGGTGCGGTCGTCCATGGCCGCACTGGCGCAGATGGAGGGGCGATACCTCGGCGGCAGGCCGCCGTACGGCTACCGCCTGGTGGACGCCGGGCCTCACCCCAACCCGAGCAAGGCCGCCGACGGTAAGCGGCTGCGCCGTCTGGAGCCGGATCCGGTAACCGCGCCCGTGGTCCAGCGGATCTTCGCGGAGTTCCTCGGCGGGAGGGGATTGCTCGTCATCGCCGAAGGGCTTACCCGTGATGGCATCCTGTGCCCTTCCGCGCATGATCGCGCTCGGAATTCGCACCGCAGTGGGGTCGCGTGGTCCAAGTATGCGATTCGGGCCATCCTCCTCAACCCCCGCTACACCGGTCGGCAGGTGTGGAGCCGCCAGCACAAGGACGAAATTCTGATCGACGTCAACGATGTTGCCCTCGGACACATGACCAAGCTCCGCTGGAGCGACCAGCAGAGTTGGGTGTGGTCGGAACGGCCGGCTCATGAAGCGCTGATCGAGGAAGAGACGTACGCGGCGGTCCAGGCGATGCTCGTCGCGCCTGGAGGCTCGCAAGAAGGGCGGAAGCCGCGGCGGACACCTCGGCCCTACATGTTCCGCGGCCTGCTCTTTTGCGGCATCTGTGAGCGGCGCATGCAGGGGAGTTGGAACAACGGCAAGTCGCACTACCGATGTGTTTTCCCTGAGCAGTACGCACGGGCCAACGGCGTCGATCATCCTCGTTCGGTCTATGTCAGGGAGGACGTGATCGTCGGGCCGTTGGACGAGTGGCTGGCGACCGTGTTCGACCCCACGCGTCTGCCGGAGACGGTCCGTGCCATGGCAGAGGCCCAGTTGGCCGACGCCCATCGTTCGGCCGCGCTAGACGCGGCGCGCCAGGCGGTGGCGGAGTGCGAGCGCAAGCTCGCTTCCTACCGTGCGCTGGTGGACGCCGGGAGCGACCCCGCCGTGGTCGCCGGATGGATCTCCGAGACCGAGACCAGGCGGAAGGCCGAGCAACTGCGTATGAACAAGATCGTGACCACCATGCCCAAGCGGCTGACGGAGGAGGAGATCAAGGACATGACGGTGATGCTCGGCGACATGAGGAAGCTGCTTCGCAGTGCCGATCCGAAGGACAAGGCCGAGGTCTATGGTCAGCTCGGACTGCGCCTGACCTATGAACCGGCCCGGAAAACAGTGATCGCCCGAGCTGAGCTCGGGCGATCATGTAGCAAAGTGTGTCCGAGGGGGGACTTGAACCCCCATGCCCCGTAAAGGGCACTAGCACCTCAAGCTAGCGCGTCTGCCTATTCCGCCACCCGGACAGTGGTGCCTGCACGTTGGAACGTCTTCCCGCGTCGGCTGAACTAGGTTAGCAAACTCCTGGCACTCCTTCATACCGGTAACCGGGGAGGGGAGGATGGGCTATGCCGGAGATGCTGGTGGATGCCCCTGGGCGGCAGGATGGGGGTGTCAGCCGGTACTTGACCGAAGGAGCAGGGTATGACCGCGTTCAACGGCGAGGACGAGGTCGTCGGGCTGTGCCGCGACCTGATCCGCATCGACTCGACCAACGCTGGGGACAACGCGGGTCCGGGTGAGCGGGCCGCCGCGGAGTACGTCGCGGAGAAGCTCGCCGAGGTGGGCCTGGAGCCGCGCATCCTGGAGAGCGACGACAAGCGGGCGAACGTGATCGCGCGCATCGAGGGTGCGGACCCCGGCCGGGAGGCGTTGCTGCTCCACGGGCACCTCGACGTGGTTCCGTTCAACGCCGCCGACTGGACGCATCACCCGTTGAGTGGGGAGGTCGCGGACGGTTGCGTCTGGGGCCGGGGCGCGGTGGACATGAAGGACATGGACGCCATGATCCTGGCGGTCGTCCGGCAGCGGCTCAGCGAGGGGCGCAGGCCGCCGCGGGACGTGGTGCTGGCGTTCACGGCGGACGAGGAGGCCGGGGGCCGGTACGGAGCGCAGTGGCTGTCCGACGAGCACCGCGACCTGTTCGAGGGATGCACAGAGGCGATCGGCGAGGTCGGCGGGTTCAGCGTCTCGGTGGGCGAGGCCAGGAGGCTCTACCTGATCGAGGCCGCCGAGAAGGGCATCGCCTGGATGAGGCTCAGGGCCGCCGGGCGCGCGGGGCACGGGTCGATGCTGAACAGCGAGAACGCCGTCACCGAGCTGGCCGAGGCCGTCGCGCGCATCGGGCGTCACGAGTGGCCGGTCCGGCTGACGCCGACCGTGCGCAGCTTCTTCCTGGAGGCCTTCGAGATCGAACTGGAGGCGGACGACGCCGAGGCCGCGGTGGCGAAACTCGGGTCGCTGGCCCGGATGATCGGCGCGACGCTGCGGAACACGGCCAACCCGACGATGCTCGACGCCGGGTACAAGGCCAACGTGATCCCGCAGACGGCGACGGCGCACGTGGACGGGCGATTCCTGCCCGGCTACGAGGAGGAGTTCTTCGCCACCATCGACGATCTCCTGGGCCCGCACGTGACCAGGGAGTTCGTCTACCACGACGTCGCCGTCGAGACCGCCTTCGAGGGTCCTCTGGTGCGGGCGATGGCCGACGCGCTGCAGGCCGAGGACCCGGGCGCGCGGGCGGTGCCGTACACGCTGTCCGGGGGGACGGACCTGAAGGCGTTCAGCCGGATGGGCATCCGGGGCTTCGGGTTCGCTCCGCTCAAGCTGCCCGCCGACCTGGACTTCTCCGGGATGTTCCATGGCATAGATGAGCGGGTGCCGGTGGATTCGCTCCAGTTCGGGGTGCGAGTTCTTGACCGTTTCCTTGACGCCTGCTGACGTGTTGCGCGAAAAAGTGTTGCCATAACTTCAAGTGATGCTACGGTAACTTTCCGTTGAGGGGTTGGTCCCAGGGGCCGTCCTGCGAAAGCCGGACGGTCGAGTAGTGCGGGGAGGTCACGTGGCACGCATGCCGGAAGGTCGGCGGGGCGCTCAGTCGCCCGTCGTCGCCGGTCGCGTGCCCGTGGCCGTCTCCGGCGATCAGATCCAGACGATCGTGACGCGGGAAGGCCGGATGGCACGGTTCGTGGCCGGCTCCCGGTTCGGTCGTCTGCTGGCCCTCGGCGGTCTGCTGGCCGTCGGCTGGCTTCTCGCTGTCGTCTTCGGCGCCGTCGGCTCCGGTCCCGCGGCCGCGGAGGTCCGCGTCCCCGCGAGGCAGGTGGCGGCGGCGAAGGTCGGCGAGGTGGTCACGCCCGGTGATCCGACGCCATCCGCTGGTGCCGTGCGGCGGCACGAGCATCCGGCGGATGCCGCCGGTGCCGTCAAGCGCCGTCATCCGGCGGAGCCGGGTGGCCTGGCGGTGTTCGCCGACGGGGCCATGTCCGGTGCCGGGCGCATCTCCGGTGCAGCAGATCACGCGGGGTCGCCGATACTCGGTGATCTCGGCGAGAGTGCTTCCGCCGTTTCGGTGGACCGCCTCGGCTCCACCACCTCACATGTCGCCACCGGGCCGGCGTTCGCCGGCGGTTTCCCCACGGTGCGCGTCGACGCTCCGGCCGATGCCGGGGCGATGGCCGGGAAGACGGTGGACGGGCTCACGAGCCAGTCGAAGCCCGTCTCCCCCCGACCATCCACCGCCGACCACTCGGCGGGGGCCAATGGGTTCGTGCCCAGAGCCGGCTCCGGTCCGTTCGGGCCGGGTTTCGGGGATGTCGCGAGGTCCATCTTCGACCCGCGGCTCGCGGTCGCGCCCGCTGTGACGGCGAGTGCGCCCACCCCTGTCGTCCGTGCGGCAGCGGACGACCCTTCTTTCTCTCCCGATTGATCCCGCCGCTGTGCCGGCCCCCCTGGACGCATGAGCGGTCCGGCCGGTTGCGGAGTGCGCCGCCGATCTTCCAGCCGTGGAAGTGACCGTGCCGCCTCCGCGCGGGTGAAACGTCATCTCAGCATCGCGAAGCTCTCGGGCCAGTGCCCACTCGTGCGATCTCTGCGATCTGGTCCTTCCGTGAACGCTCTGTCCTGTTCAGGGCAGTGTGGGGAGGTCCGCTTGATCGGCTCCGTCTCCTCGTCATCGTCGTTTGGCGATTCGGTGGGAGGGGCGGCCGGGCAGAGGTTGGACGGTACGGCCTGGCGTACATGCTCGACGCCATCGTCCGCGGTATGGCGAGCAGGTCGGGCAGATCCAGCAGGTCGGGCAGATCCAGCGTGTTGAGCGCCTCTGGTACGTCCAGCGCTACGCGACACCGATGCGGTCGGTATCGCTTCGCGGCGGCCCTGTGCGCGACGCCTGTGAAGCGTCCGTACATCTCAACGGTCTGTTCGGACGGTGAGATCGATGGATCCGCTCGCTCGTGCGGATCCTGAGGCGCTTCCAGCGCCTCAGAGGGTCTCAGAGGGCGCGGTCCGGAAGCACTTCGCGGTTCGTCAGGAACTACCCCCCCAGAGAAACCAAGGAGCGATCAATTATGCGAACGTGGGCGAAGGGCTCCGCCCCTGCGGCTCTCCTCGCGGTGGCCGTCATGTCCCTGGGCAGCGGCACGGCCGTTGCCGACACCTCCGGCACCGGCTCGGTGGCCGGCGGCAGCCAGCTGAACCTTCCCATCACCCTTCCCGTCGACATCAGCGGCAACGCCGTCGGCGTGATCGGCGAGTCCTCGGCCTCCTCCCGCGGCGGCTCGTCCGTCGAGGGGGGTTCCGGTGCCGCGGGCATCCCCGGCAACACGTCGGGCCGGCACAGCGTGGCCGGCGGCAACCAGATCAACGCCCCGATCACCGCCCCCATCAACGCCTGCGGCAACGCGGTCTCCCTGGTCGGGCGCTCCGACGCCGGGTGCCGGGGCGGCGCGACGGTGAAGAACGCCGGCGGCGGCGTCGGCGGCGGCAACAGGACCGACGGGCGGCACAGCGTGGCCGGCGGCAACCAGGTCAACGCGCCGATCACCGCGCCGGTGAACCTGTGCGGGAACGCCGTGGCGATCTTCGGTGAGTCCACGGCGGGATGCAAGGGCGGCGCGTCGGTCGTGAAGGGCGGCGCCGGGCGTGGCGCCGGCGGCAACCGCACCTCCGGGCACGGTTCCGTGCTCGGCGGCAACCAGGTCGTGGCGCCCATCACCGCGCCGATCAACGTCTGCGGCAACTCCGTCGCGCTCATCGGCGGGGCGTTCTCCGGCTGCCGGGGCGGCGCCCACGTCAAGGGCGGCCACGGCGGGCACGGCTACAACGGGCACAGCTCGCGCCCCGGCTCGGGCGCCGGCCGCAACTCCACCGACGGGCGGCACAGCGTCGGCGGTGGCAACCAGGTGGTCGCGCCGATCAACCTGCCGATCCAGGTTTGCGGCAACGCCGTCGGCAACGGCAGCGCGGGCTGCCCGGGGGGCATCACGGCCCGTCCGGCCGGGCAGGGCGGCGGCGCGGGCGGCAACCGCACCTCCGGGTACGGGTCCGTGCTCGGCGGCAACCAGGTCGTGGCCCCGATCACCGCGCCGGTCAACGTGTGCGGCAACGCCGTCGCCGTGCTCGGCCAGGCCTTCGCCGGCTGCCGGGGCGGCGCCTCGGTGAAGGGCCGCCCCGGCGGCGGCGCGGGCGGCAACCGCACCGATGGCCGGCACAGCGTGCTCGGCGGCAACCAGGTCGTCGTTCCGATCGCCGCGCCCATCAACGTCTGCGGCAACGCCGTCGCCGTGCTGGCCGACGCGGCCGCCGGCTGCCTGGGTGGCGCGCGCGTCGGCGGTGGCGGCGGGCGTCCCGCCCACGTGGCGTACAGCTCCGGCCAGGTCTCGAGCGCGAAGGCGTCGGGGCTCGGCCTGCTGCCCGACCTGCCGCTGGTCCCGGCCCTCCCCGGGCAGAGCGGGACGATGACGCGGCAGGCCGGCCCCGCCGGGGTGCCGCCGAAGGCCGACCCCCTGCCGCTGCTGCCGGTCCTGCCCGGCCAGGCCGGCGGCGCCCGTAAGGGCGGCGACGGTCCGCTGGAGCAGGTCACCGGCACGGTGGCGAACAGCCCCGTGGGCGAGGTCGTGGCCGGCACCCCCGTCGTCGGCGGCAAGGCGGTGCGTGACCTGCCGGTCAACACCGGCCTGATGAGCGCCGAGCAGCCGATGGGCCTTACGGGCATGAACTCCGGCTCGCTGGTCGCCCTGCTGGCCGGCGCCTTGTTCGCGGCCTCGGCCACGCTGTTCGCGGGCACCCGCCGCCTCCGCCTCCGCCGTAGGTGACCTCGGGCAGCGCCCAACGCCGGAAGTGATCTCGGGACGGGGCCACCGTCCCGGGTGATCTCCAACGGGATCCTGGGGCATCGTCTGGGGCGTTCGTCCGCGTCGGCGCACTGTGAGGCTGATCACTGTCGTCCGGCTCGGTGAGCCGGGAGTGCTCTTCGAGGCTCAGCAGGCCTGGGAGCGGTCGTCACGGGTTCGCGTCCGAAAGGCCGCCTCTCAGACACCCGGTCGCGAACTGGGCCGACCCTCTGATGAGCACCCCGCCTGATAGACGCTCCGTTCCGGACCGAGGTCCGGTGGAGCCACAGACGCCTCGCCGCCTGCGAGAGCGGCCGCGGTGCCGGGCCGTCACGCCGGGCTCGTGCGGCGAGGCACAGATGCTTTGCCCGTTCCGGGGGCGCGGCCCGGAGCGGGCAAAGCCATGTCCGGGTGGCGCCCGCCGGCTGATCCGTCCCGCGCTCGCCGGTCCGCAGGCCGGTAGCGGCGCCGAGGTGTGAGGTCATGGCGAGGGCAGCCGTGTCCGGGGGGTTACAGTTGCCTGGGCGGCGACTACAGTGTGCTGGCCACTCGCAGGATCTTGCGGCGTAGCCGTACGTACCGGCGGCCATCGGGATAGAGCCTCAGACGGTCCAGTTCCCAGTGTCCGTATTCAGCATGTTCCGTCAGCACTCGCCGGGCGGCTTCCCGGGTGGTTCCGCGCGGCAGATACAGGTCCAAATAGGAGTACTCGAGCACAGCGGTTAGTCTCCGAAGGGTGTGCAAGGGGACGCTGGCACTCTCTGGGCTCTATTCTGCGTCCTCGTGGGTATCGGGTCCAGGTAGGTGGAACACCGGTAAGTGACCGGGTAGTCCGACGGGGGGAAGTTTCCTGCGGCGGGTTACCTTCATGCCTGTGACGGATCACATCGGTGCGCCTCCCACGGCGGGCCGTGCGGGATCGGCAGGGGAATGACAGCGAACAGCGAGGTAGGAAGCAGCGTGCCAGCCAAGAACGGCAACGCCGGCGGAACCCGCCTGGTGATCGTGGAGTCGCCTGCGAAGGCGAAGACGATCGCCGGGTACCTCGGGCGCGGCTACATCGTGGAGTCCAGCATCGGCCATATTCGGGACTTGCCGGAAAAGGCCGACGACATCCCCGAGAAGTTCAAGGGCGAGGCATGGGCCAGGCTCGGGGTCAACGTGGACAACGAGTTCGAGCCGCTCTACGTCGTCAACCCGGACAAGAAGTCGCAGGTCTCCAAGCTCAAGCAACTGTTGAAGGACGCCGACGAGCTCTACCTCGCCACCGACGAGGACCGCGAGGGCGAGGCCATCGCCTGGCACCTGCAGGAGGTGCTCAAGCCCAAGGTGCCCGTGCACCGCATGGTGTTCCACGAGATCACCCCGCAGGCCATCCAGGACGCCGTGTCCAACCCGCGCGCCCTGAACCTCCGCCTGGTCGACGCCCAGGAGACCCGCCGCATCCTCGACCGGCTCTACGGCTACGAGGTCAGCCCGGTGCTGTGGAAGAAGGTCAAGCCGCGTCTGTCGGCGGGCCGGGTGCAGTCGGTCGCCACCAGGCTGGTCGTGGAGCGCGAGCGCGAGCGCATCGCGTTCACCTCCGCCGACTACTGGGACCTGCGCGCGCTGTTCGACATCGGCCGCGACGAGGACCCGCGCACGTTCGGCGCGACCCTCACCTCGCTGGACGGCCGCCGGGTGGCCCAGGGCCGCGACTTCGCGAGCACGGGCACGCTCAAGAACGCCGACGTGCTGCACCTGGACGAGCAGACCGCACGGGCCCTGTCGCAGCGCCTGGAGGCCTCCTCGTACGCGGTCACCTCCGTCGAGAGCAAGCCGTACACGCGCAGGCCGTACGCGCCGTTCCGGACGACCACGTTGCAGCAGGAGGCCAGCCGCAAACTCGGCTTCTCGGCCAAGTACACGATGCAGGTGGCCCAGAAGCTCTACGAGAACGGCTACATCACCTACATGCGCACCGACAGCACCACGCTGTCGGAGACCGCCCTGGCCGCCGCCAGGAGCCAGGCGGTGCGGCTGTACGGCTCGCAGTACGTGCCGGACAAGCCGAGGGTGTACCAGAGCAAGGTCAAGAACGCCCAGGAGGCCCACGAGGCGATCAGGCCCTCTGGGGACGAGTTCCGCACGCCGGGGGAGACCGGGCTCAGCGGTGACATGTTCCGGCTGTACGAGCTGATCTGGCAGCGCACGGTGGCCTCGCAGATGAAGGACGCCGTCGGCGAGTCGGTGAGCGTCCGCATCGCCGGCACGTCCAGCGCCGGTGAGAAGGCCGAGTTCAGCGCCTCCGGCCGGACGATCACCTTCTACGGCTTCCTCAAGGCGT
The DNA here is from genome assembly GCF_055586705.1 of Sphaerisporangium sp. NPDC049457. Lineage (NCBI taxonomy): Bacteria > Bacillati > Actinomycetota > Actinomycetes > Streptosporangiales > Streptosporangiaceae > Sphaerisporangium > Sphaerisporangium sp. NPDC049457. Next base: position 25,129 of record NZ_JBVJHR010000005.1, read on the forward strand.
ACGTGGAAGGGGCGGACGACCCCTCCAGCGACCGTGACGACTCGGTCAGCCGGCTGCCCAACCTGGCCCAGGGAGACGCGCTGAGCGCCCTGGAGCTGGAGGCCGAAGGCCACTCGACGCGCCCGCCGGCCCGCTTCACCGAGGCGTCGCTGGTGAAGGAGCTGGAGGACCGCGAGATCGGCCGCCCGTCGACGTACGCGTCGATCATCGGCACCATCCTCGACCGCGGGTACGTGTTCAAGAAGGGGACGGCGCTGGTGCCGTCGTTCCTCGCCTTCGCGGTGGTGAACCTGCTGGAGCAGCACTTCGGCAGCCTGGTCGACTACGACTTCACCGCCGAGATGGAGAAGGTCCTCGACGACATCGCCAACGCCCGCGCCGAGCGCGTCCCGGAGCTTCGCCGGTTCTACTACGGCGGCCAGGGCGACGACGGGCTGAAGGAGCTGGTCAGCGACCTCGGTGATATCGACGCGCGCGAGATCAGCTCGTTCCCGATCAAGGACACCGACATCGTGATCCGGGTCGGCCGGTACGGGCCCTACCTCGACCGCGACGGCGCCCGGGTGAACGTCCCCGAGGACCTCGCGCCCGACGAGCTGACCGCCGAGAAGGCCGAAGAGCTCTTCATGCAGCCGAGCGGCGACCGCCAGCTCGGCGTCGACCCGGTCAGCGGGCGCGCGATCGTCGCGAAGTCCGGGCGTTTCGGGCCGTACGTGACCGAGATCCTGCCCGAGGAGGAGCCGCCTGCCGAGGGCGCCAAGCGCAAGGCCAAGAAGGACGTCGCCAAGCCGCGTACGGGCTCGCTGCTCAAGTCGATGTCGCTGGACACGATCACGCTGGACGACGCGCTGAAGCTGCTGTCGCTGCCGCGCGTGCTCGGCGAGATCGACGGCGAGGAGGTCACCGCGCAGAACGGCAGGTTCGGCCCCTACATCAAGAAGGGGACGGACTCGCGGTCGCTGGGCTCCGAGGAAGAGCTGTTCACGGTGACCATCGACCAGGCCAAGGAGCTGTTCGCGCAGCCCAAGCAGCGTGGCAGGGGACGCGCGGCCGCCGCTCCGCCGCTGCGGGAGCTCGGCGTGGATCCCGTCTCCAAGCAGCCGGTCGTGGTCAAGGAGGGGCGTTTCGGGCCGTATGTGACCGACGGCGAGACGAACGCGTCGCTGCGCAAGGACGACTCGGTGGAGCAGATCACGATCGAGCGCGCCGCCGAGCTGCTCGCCGAGCGGCGGGCCCGGGGCCCGGCGCCGAAGCGTCCGCGCGCCAAGGCGGGCGCGAAGGCCGGCGCCAAGTCCTGACATCTCCGGACGTGAACAGACGCTGGCGTCTACAGACGTGAAGGGGGGGGGGGGGGGGGGGGGGGGGGGGGGGGGACGGCGGGGGGGGGGGGGGGGGGGGGGGGGGGGGGGGTTTTTGGGGGGGGGGGGGGGGGGGGTTCCCCCTCTCGTGTCGCCTCCCCTTGGCGAGGCGGGGAAAGGACCAACCCCCCCCCCCA